>JAIBAS010000105.1 GCA_019695075.1 Promineifilum sp.
CGGGCGGCGTGGCGCAGGCCGATGTCGCTGAAGCCCTGCCAGCCGCCGGCCAGGAAGTTGCCCGCCTTGCCGGCGTTGATGTCGGCGCGGTCGGCCAGACCGAGGGCGTAGAGCAGCGCCGCCACGGCGAAGACGACCGCGGATGCCACAAACGCCCGCCGGGGCACGCGCCGCCGGCAGAGCAGCAGCAACAGGGCCACCTGTGGCAGCACGCCCCAGGCCTGCACGTAGGTCTGCGTCAGCAGCGTCAGGGCCACGCCGCCGGCGAAGAAGCGTCGCGGCGACGGCCGCTCGCCGGTGAACGTCGGCCACAGCCCCCAGGCGACGACGGCCATGAAGAAGGGCACCAGCGATTGCACCCACGTCGTCCGGCTGAAGAAGACGACCCACGGATTGACGGCGAACAGGAACGCGGCCACCAGACCAACGCGCCGCCCCAGCGCCTCGGCCGCCGCCCGCCAGACGAACCACACCGCCGCGCTGTTGAGCAGCAGCACGAAGCCCTGCACCGCCCACGGGCTGCGGACGACCAGCAGCGGCAGCGCTTGCAGGTAGGGCATCAGCGCTGGGTTGTCGAGAAAGACCGACGACGGCTGGCCGATGACCGGCCACGCGCCGCCGTCGAGCAGGCCGACGGCCTGAAAGGCGGGGTAGCTCTGGTCGTAGCCGTAGCGGATAAGGCCCATCTGCATGAAGCGCAGGGCCGCGCCGAGCAGGACGACGGCTGCGGGCAGGAGGGACGGCGGCAGGGTGGTGAGGCGGTGGGCGAAGCGTTGCATCCGCGGCCAATGATAGCATAGCTTGGCCACTGCGCTTCAGCGCCCGCTGCCCCGTGGCGCGATTCTCCCGAATCGCGTTCCACGCCGGCGATTCGGGAGAATCGCACCACATGGCGATTCGGGAGAATCGCACCACATGGCGATTCGGGAGAATCGCACCACATGGCGATTCGGGAGAATCGCACCACATGGCGATTCGGGAGAATCGCACCACATGGCGATTCGGGAGAATCGCGCCACATGGCGATTCGGGAGAATCGCGCCACTACCGGTGTGGCTGGGATTACTGGTGGCTGACCAGCACCTCGCCCGCGCTGCGCTGTTGCGGGCTGGCCAGATAGGGGATGATGTGTTCGTTGAACCAGGTCGGGCCGAAAGCCTGCGCTCCGGCCATGGCGCTGGCGGCGTCCTCCCAAAGGAGGATGACGATGCCGCGGTCCTCGGCCTCTTTGACGAGGTAGAAATCCCGGAAACCGAGCTGTTTGGCCAGCAGGGGCATCCCCTCGCTGGCTATGGCGGCGCGAAACTCCTCCGCCGGCCGGTCGAAATGGAGGTGGTTAACGACTGCGTACATGCTTTCTGTCTCCTGAATAGCTCACTGATTTCGACCTACCGGTCACGCCATCCGCGCGGCGGCCTCTTGCTGGTCGAAGCGAGGATAGGTGAGCCGGTAGCCCAGCCGCCGCCCCAACCCGGCCAGCGCGCCAAAGAGCAGCCGTTGCGCCGGCAGGGGGATGTTGGGCAGGTAGTTGTCGGGCAGCAGGGCGTTGAAGATGACCGCCGCTTGCAGCGGGTTCGGCCGGCCCTGCGCATCCACTTTGCCCTCGGCGGCCAGGTAGAAGCCGGTACGCACGCCCACCAGCGCCGCCGATAGCGTGGCCTCGTCCGGCCGGGCGGCCTCTGTCGTCTGGCGGACGACCAGCGCCTCGTCGCTGATGCTCCAGGGGTGGACGTGGGTCGTGTCCAGGGGGATGACGACCGTCTCGCCCGCTTCGGCCGTGCGCTCCTCGTCGCCGCAAACGTAGGCGGCCCGGCCGGCCAGAATGTCGAAGCGCTCGGTATAGATGCGGTGGCGGTGGGCCGGAGCCGCGTCCCGGCCGGTGTGGGGCCGCAGCGCATACTCCACGGTCATCGACTGGCCGCCCGTCTCCCGCGGCGTCTGCACGACGACCATCCGCATCCCCGTCACCGGATTGAACCACACATCCCCTGCTTTCATGGCCTTGCTCCTGTTGTCGTCCTATGGACGACGGGCCCTGGCGCAACCCCTCTGGCCGCCGTCCGTGGTCTGTCGTCCGCTGTCCCTCTTGGCCTCGCGCACGACAGACCCCGGCGCAACCCCTCTGGCCGCCGTCCGCGGTCTGTCGTCCGCCGTCGTTCTTCGCCCCACGAACGACAGATCCCGGCGAAGCTCCTCTGGCCGCCGTCCGCGGTCTGTCGTCCGCCGTCGTGCTAAGCCATCGACGGCGCGGCCATCGCCGCCGGCGCGGTCTCGCGGCGCAGTTCGCGCCCCAGCCAGACCCAGTAGATCGGCCCGACGAGCACCGACGTCAGCCCGCCCGACAGCAGGATGAGCGTCTGCGCCCCGGCGGCGGTGGCGAAGTAGAGCGTCACCAGCAGGACAGCGTTGGCCACGGCCAGATAGCCCAGCGTCCGCGGCAGCCGCCCGCTGACGATGATGATCATGCCCGTCACCAGCGCGGCCAAACCGATGACGCCGAACGTGGCCACGCCGGCCGGGTCCACCGGCGACGCGACCATGCGCACCAGCTCGATGGCCGCCCGCTGCGATTGGTCGGCCGCCGGCAGCGTCGTCAGCAGCAGCGCCTGCCAGGCCCCATGCACGAGCGTGGCGAAGCTGCTGAACAGCCCCAGCACCAGCCCCCACAGCGCGAAGCCCTCCGACGCCGGCCGCAGCCGCAAGTAGAGGGCCACGAAGGCCGCGCTGGAGAAGACGCCGCTGACGGCCAGGATGATCCAGCTGCCCAGCGCGCCGGTGGCCTCGGCCCGCGGCGTGATGACCAGAAAGAAAATCGCGTACAGGATCGACAGCACGCCGACCATCATCGCGCTCAACCCACCAAAACGATCGAAGGAACGGTTCATCTCACTCTCCTTGAACTGCCTAAAGGTGCATGAATCACGATGAGGACGACCGCCGACCGCCGACAGCCGACCGCATGACTATTCACTGATCACTGTTCACTGGCCACTGTTCACTGGCCACTGATCACCGGCCACTGACCACTCTGCTCTTTCTCCAACAACCGCTTCAACCCCCGATGCCCGCGCCCGGACACAATGGCATGGCTGAGGGCAAACAGCGG
>JAIBAS010000087.1 GCA_019695075.1 Promineifilum sp.
ATTGTTGGCCCGACCGGCGTGGCCGTGACGATGGCCACGGTCGGCGCGGGCGTCGGCGCGGCCGGGTCGGCGGCGAAGGCGATGGCGCGCTGCTCGCTCTCGGCCAGGGTGTTGCCCAGCCCGTCCTCCAGCCGCACCAACCAGCGGTAGGCCGTCGGCGATAGCCCGGCCGGCCCCATCGTGCTCAGGGCGTCGGCCGAAAGGATATAGCGGCTGCCATAGACCGGCGCGGCGACGCTGCCCAGGGCGACGGTCTGGTTGCCCACCAGGACGTACACGGTGAAGCGCTCGCCCGCGGCCAGCGGCTGCGGCCAGAGCCAGCTATAGTTGACTGTCTCGTTATCCAGAGCGCTCAGCTCCGTGGCCGGCTCCTGGAGGCGCACAACCGGCCGCACCGGCGCGCCGTAGCTGACGCCGAATTCGGCCGTCCAATGCCAGACGTTCTCCGTGGCGAAGTCAACCACGTAGCCGACGCCCACGTCCGTGGCCAGGCGATTGAGCACCAGCGCCCGATGGCTGTCACTGTTCATCCAGAACTCGACGGCCAGGCGCGCGTCGGCGAAGCCCCAGGCAGTGGCCTCGCCGGCGAAGCCGCCGCCGTAGCCGACGCGCAGGTAGCGCTCGGCCGAGGTCGTGCCGTCGGAGCCGACGTGGGGGTTGGCCGGGAACTGGGCCTTGTCCTGGGCGTGGCCCTGGGCCGCGGCGCTGAGCGTCTGATTGTAGTCCAGCGGCGGCAGGCCGAATTGGGCGCGGGCGGCGTTGAGATAGGCGTACAGTTCCTCGGCCGCGGTCGTGCCTGTGGGGAAGGTCATCGGCGACAGGCTATAGACCTGGCCCGGCGTCGTGGCCACGGGGTCAAGGTCGGACGGCAGGGCCGCCTCGGCGCTCAGGTTGGCCACGCCGCTGCCGTTCAGGTAAGTGGCCAGCGGCAGGAAGAGCGTCGTCGGCCCGGCGTCAACGTGAACCCAGCGGCCGACCTGGGCCTGGCCAAAGCCGTTGTCGGCCACCACTGTGACATAATAGTCGCCCGGCCGCCGGTAGAGGTGGCTGACGGTCGCTCCTTCGTGGCGGCGGCCGTCGCCCATGTCCCAGAGGAAGCGCGTCGCGCCGTCGGTTGAGGACGCCTGCCCGGTCAACGGCCGGCCAACGGCTGCGCCCTCGGCGAGCGACATCTCCACCACCGGCGCATCGCCGACGGTGACATCCCAGACGGCCTCGGAGCGACCGAAGGCGTTCTCGACCGTCAGGCGGACGCGGTAGGCGCCGCCCTGCCGGTAGGTGTGGCTGGGCTGCTGTTCGCCCATCAGCGTCGTGCCGTCGCCGAAGTCCCAGAAAACAGTCAGGGGCGGCTGGCCGCCGCTGGCGTTTACAAAAGTCACCGGCTGGTCGATGGCCGGGGCGTCATCGTCGGGCCGAAAGCTGGCCACGGGGTTGGGCAGGATGGTCACCGCCGCCCGGCGCGAGACAACGCCGGCGGGGTTGCTAACGCGCAGGGTCACGTCGTACTCGCCGGCGGCCGGAAAGATGACGACGGGATCGGCCAGGTCAAGGTGGCGGCCGTCGCCCAGGTCCCACACGGCGCTCAGCGGCCCCGGCCCGGCGATCTGAGCCTGTAGCTGGATCGGCTGGCCAACGGCGGCCTCGTGCTGTGGCAGCATCTCACCGATGAGCGGTGGGATGCCGAGCCAGATCTGCGCCTGGGCCGATTGCTCGTCACCCTGGTGGCGCATCTCGGCGACGACGCTCTGCTCCGGGATCAACACGTCGGTCGTCTCCACGACGACATCGAGGCTGAATGACTGCGTCTGCCCGCCGCCGACGACCGGCTGCCAGTCGATACGATTCTCCTGGAGGTTGAGGGTGGCCCCGGCCGGCAGGGTGTAGGCGTCGCTGCTGAGGCCGCGCGGCAGACGCAACGTCACCGAGGGCGTCAGCAGGCCGGCGGCGCGGTTGCTGACGCGGGCCGTCAGGCGCACGGTGTCGCCGGGTCGCGCTACGGGGGGATCGACGATGACTTCCAGACGCAACGGGCCGCTATCGACCTGGGCCGCGCCCGTGTAGAGGACGGCCGAAGACGACGGCTGCCGCAGGAAGAGCAACGCGCCCACAACCAGCAGCAATCCCCCGATCGACAACAGCCGAACCCTGGAATTCATCGTGGGCGCAGTTTAGCAGACAGGGGGCAATCGCACAAGTGCCCCTGGACGGGGCGCAGGGTTATTGCCAAGTCAATAGGAGCGCACGCAAAGGCGCGAAGGGGCAAAGGCGCAAAGAAGAAACGACCGATGATCGCGCTTCTTCTTTGCGTCCTTTGCTTACTTTGCGGCTTTGCGTAAGCGCTTCTCCGGCCAAGGCCGATAGGCGCGATCCTAGTAGTGGATGAGCCGCTTGAGGCCCTTGGCCTGCTCGACCCAACTCTGCACGTCGGACAGATGCGGCGTGCGACGGACGAGTTTCTTCTGCTCGTTGATGTCGATCATGCGTTTGAACAGGTTGTTGGGGTTGCGCTGGGCCAACTCAACGACCGTGTCCACGCCCGACTGTTCCAGCAGATCGGCGTACTCTTCGGCCACGCCCTTGATGCGGAAGAGATCGACGTGGTTGACCCAGGTAAGGATCTGGCTGGCCGAGATGCCGCTACGCTCAGAAAGGTGCTTGCGGCCGATGCGGGTGGCCCCTTCGACCATCAGGTCGAGCACGCTGACAACGCCCGCGCCGCGCAGCTTCGCGCCGTACGCCGGGCCGATGCCCTCGATGTATTCCACACCCTTGCGGAACTCCGAGCCGGAGCCGAACGAGCGCAGGTACTCTTCCAATTCCGAGCGCAACTGAGCCGCCGTCGGCTCGGCGGTGGCAGCCCGTTCCTCCGTGTCGAAGGCCCCGGCGACAGCCCCGACCGTGCCCGCGGCCGCCTCGCCAACGTCCTCAACCCGGTCGCCAACCCAGTCGCCGGCGTCGCTCATGGCCTCGCCGGTGGCGTCCACAGCCTCGCCGGCGGCCTCGCCAACGTCCTCAACGCGGTCGCCAATCCAGTCGCCGGCCTCGACCATGGCCTCCCCGGCGGCCTCGCCGGCATCATCGAGCTTGTCGCCCAAC
>JAIBAS010000021.1 GCA_019695075.1 Promineifilum sp.
CGCCTGGGCGGCCGTGGCCTGGGCCAGCCGCGCCTCAGCCAGGGCCACCTGCGCCTCGCTCAGGGCGATCTCCTCCGGGCGTGGTTCGGCGCGGGCCAGAGCCAGCTCAACTTCGGCCGCGGTCACGTCCAGCGCGACGGCCTCCAGGTTCGTCCGAGCGGCTTCCAGGCTGCTACCGGCCGCCGTCCGGTTGGCAATGGCCTGGGTTTGCGCCGCCTGGGCGCGCTCCACGGCCAACTGCTGCTCGGTGTCATCAAGACGCAGGATGCGATCGCCCGCGGCGACGCTTTCGCCCTCGGCAACAAAGTACTCGGCCACGACGCCGGACACGCTGAAGACCAGATCGGCCTGCCGCGCGGGCACGATCTGCCCCTCGGCCGACACCGCGCCGTCGTTAGGCACGGCGATGGCCTCTGAGGGCGGCGCGGGCGTGGCCGCGGCCTCCGGGGTCGCGGCCGGGCCAAAGAACTGCCGGTAGACCAGTACGCCGCCGGCCAGCAGGGCGACGGCGACCAAAGCGCCAAGGAGTCCGCGTTTCCAGGTCATAGGATGTTCGCTGCGATGGTTCGGCAGGGATGGTCGGCGAGGCTAATGCCCGTTCGTCTCCGGCGCGAAGACGTTGTTGGCGATGCCGAAGACGTTGTCGGGGTCGATGCCCTCCTTGACCTCGCGCAGCAAATCGACGCTGGCCGGCGTCAGCGTCTGCGGCAGGAAGTCGCGGCGCAGTTTGCCGATGCCGTGGTGGTGGCTGATGGAGCCGCCGTGGGCCATGATCGTCTCGCGCATGGCGTGCTCGATGGTGGCGAAGATGCGGTCGGGGGCCTCAGCGCCCTTGGCCGAAAAGCCGTGGGTGAAGTAGATGCACACGCCGGTGTGGTAGAGCTGGGTGATGCGCGGCGAGACGTAGGCCTTGCCCGGCAGCCCAAATTCCCGGTGCATAGCCATGGCCCGCTCGGCGACGGCGTCGCACACTTCCTGGATGCGGCTCCAGGGCACGGTCGTCTCGTAGGTCTCGCCGATGATGTGGTAGTCGGTCAGGAAGTCGCGAATGTAGGCGATGGCGTAGGTCAGCATGTAGCCGCGCTGGCCGTTATGCGCCCCGCCGGAGACGCCGCCATGCCGCGCGGCATAGCGCTTGACCATCGCCGCCTGGTGCTCGACCTCCTCGGCCGTGCCCTCCATGACGATGGTCGCGGCGACGATCTCGTGCGGGTCGAAGCCCTTGACGGAGAAAAGAAACGTCTTCTGCGCCGCGCCCATCAGCTTGTCGCTGCTCGTCGGCCGCCCTTTCAGCGCCTGCCCAAAGCGGAACTGGACGTTATCGACCAGCCGGATGCTGGCCGGCAGCACGCCCGCCTGGGCCAGGTCATAGAGAAAGGCCGTGCCCGCGCGGAAGTCCTTGAAGACGTAGGAGCCGTAGCGCTTCACGTCCGGCAGCCTGTGGATCTTGATGACCGCGCGGGTGATGATGCCCAGGTTACCCTCACTGCCGAAGGCGACGTGCTTCGGCTCGATGCCCATCGACACGCGCGGCATGGGCATGAGCTGCTCGATAACGCCGCGCGGCGTCACCAGGGTGACGCTCTCAACGATGTCCTCGATATTGCCGTAGCGGTTCTTCTTCATGCCGCTGGCGTTGGTGGCGATCCAGCCGCCCAGGGTGGACAGTTCAACGCTGTCCGGCTCGTGACCGCAGGTGAAGCCCTCGGCCGCCAGTCGCTCCTCCAGATGGCTGCCGGTGATGCCCGCCTGGACGCAGGCGCGGAAGTTCTCCCGATCGATCCACTCAATGGCGTCCATGCGGCGCATATCGACGGAGACGATGGTGCGCGTCTCGTCCGCGGGCAGCTTCAGGGCGCAGCTGACGCTCGTGCCGCCGCCATAGGGCACCAGGCAAACATCGTGGGCCGCGGCCAGGGCGATGAGCGCCTCCACCTGGGCCTGTGTCTCCGGGTAGACGACCATATCGACTATGCGGTCGAGGTGGGTGTAGAGCACCTGGTAGACCTCATCGGCCGTCGTCTGGCCGTGGCTGTGAACGAGGCGCTCGCGGGCGTCGGTGCTGATCTGCGCCGGGGCGAGAACGGTCGCCAGCGCGGCGCTGAAGGCGGCGTTGCGCTTCGGCGCGGGCACGGGCTTGTCCATGCGCTCCAGCTTCACGTCGTCGAGGTCGATCTGCACGCCGAGCATCTCCTCGACGAAGGGCAGGAAGCCGGGCATGTCGTAGCCGGAGACGGCGTAGCGGCTGCCGGTGACCTTGACGCTGCGGTCGGGGTTGACGACGAAGCGGGTGTCGGCATAGCCCCAGCGGTGGCCCCAGGTGGTCTCGTCGAGACCGGCGGCGCCCTTGTTCAGTGATTTGTCGGCCATGAGTTCACTCCAATGATGCGCTGAATGAGCGGCCATTATGCGGCAATCGCCGCTGGGGGGCAAAAGATGGCAGTGGCCAGTGGCCAGTGATCAGTAGGCAGAGAGCCTACGTACCGCTGGCCACTGACCACTGGCCACCGCTCCCCCATTGCGTTACGCTACCGTCATCCCATCCCCTGGAGGCAGACCATGACCGCCCACATGACCCCCGACGACTTCCGCCGACACGGCAAGGCGCTGATCGACTGGATCGCCGATTATTACGAGCAGATCGAGACCTACCCCGTCCTCTCGCAGGCGGCGCCGGGCAGCATCCGCGCGGCGCTGCCGGAGGGGCCGCCACAAGAGGGCGAGCCGTTCGCGGCGATGCTGGCCGACGTGGAGCGGGCCATCCTGCCGGGCATCACCCACTGGCAGTCGCCCAACTTCTTCGCCTACTTCCCGGCCAATGCCTCCTTCCCGGCCATCCTGGGCGAGTTGCTCTCGGCCGGGCTGGGCGTGCAGGGCATGCTCTGGCAGACCAGCCCGGCCTGCACCGAATTGGAGACGCTCGTCCTCGACTGGCTGGTGGGCATGCTCGGCCTGCCGGAGGCGTTCCTGTCCACCGGCACGGGCGGCGGCGTGATTCAGGACACCGCCAGCAGCGCGGTATTGGCCGCCCTCCTGGCGGCTAGAGAGCGCGCCACCGGCTACAGCAACGTCGAGAGTGGCAACGACCCGCGTCTGCGGGCCTATTGCTCCACGCAGACGCACTCGTCGGCCAGCAAGGCCGCCGGGGTGATGGGCCTGGGCCGGGCCAACCTGCGCGCCATCGCCGTGGACGCGACCTACGCCATGCGCCCGGAGGCCCTGCGCGCGGCCGTCGAGGCCGACCTGGCCGCTGGTCTGCGACCGTTCTTCGTCTGCGCCACGGTGGGCACGACCTCCTCCACGGCCATCGACCCCGTCCGGGCCATCGGCGACATCGCCCGCGAGTTCGGCCTGTGGCTCCACGTTGACGCGGCCATGGCCGGCACGGCGGCGCTCTGCCCGGAGTTCCGCGGGCTACAGGACGGCCTGGAGTTAGCCGACAGCTACGCCTTTAACCCCCATAAGTGGATGTTCACCAACTTCGACTGCGACTGCATGTGGGTGGCCGACCGCGCGGCGCTCATCCGCGCCCTGACCATCCTGCCCGACTATTTGAAGAACACGGCCACGGCGTCGGGGGCGGTCATCGACTACCGCGACTGGCACGTGCAACTCGGCCGCCGCTTCCGGGCGCTGAAGCTGTGGTTCGTCATCCGCCACTACGGCGTGGTCGGGCTACAGGCGCTGGTGCGCGAGCACGTGCGGCTGGCGCAGCAGTTCGCGGCGTGGGTGGCGGCCGACCCGCGCTTCGAGCTGGCCGCGCCCGTGCCGCTCAATCTGGTCTGCTTCCGCCTGCGCGAGGGCGGCGACGACGCCAACCGGGCGCTGCTGGAACGGCTGAACGCCTCCGGCAAGCTCTATCTGACCCACACCGTGCTGGGCGGCCAGTACACCCTGCGCCTGTCCATCGGCGGCACGCTGACCGAAGAGCGCCACGTGCAAGCGGCGTGGGCCATGATACGCGAGCCTTGATTTCAGGCGTTGGCCACGAAGAAGGCCGCCCCCAACAGCCCCGGCCCGCCATGAGTGATGATCGCCGGAGGCATGGACACCACCGGCACATCGGGCTGGTTGATGGCCCGGCCGAGATCGTCGGCCAGGGCGCGGCCTTCTTCCGGGTTGCCGGCGTATAAGATGGATAGATAGCCGCGGCCGTCGCCGGGGATCTGTTCGCGGACGATCTCCTTCAGACGCGCCAAGGCCCGTTTTTGCGTTCGTTCGCGCTCATACTGTTCGATGCGGCCGTCCTGCAATTGCAAGATTGGCTTGACGGACAGGAGGCTGCCCACCAACGCCGACGCGCCGCCGATCCGCCCGCCGCGGGCCAGATATTCCAGCGTGCTGACGAGGAAGTAAATCCGGCCGCGCCGGCTCAGATCGTTGGCCAGCGCGACGATGGCATCGGCGTCAGCGCCCCGCACCGCCGCCTCGGCCGCCAGTTGCACGATTGTCCCCAACGGGCTGGCGACCAGGCGCGTGTCCACGATGCGGATGTCGGCGTCGGGGAACTCGGCCGCGGCGACAGTGACCGAGCGGATAGTGCCGCTGATTTCGGCCGACGGGTGGAGGCACACGATTGGCTCACCCAGCGGCGCCCAGCGCCGGAACTGTTCGACAAAAAGCTCCGGCGGTGGGGCGGCGGTCTTCGGCAACGCCGCCGACGCCTTCAGCCGGTTCATAAACGCTTCGGCGTCCATGTCAACGCCTTCGTAAAAGGTTTCCTCGCCGAAATGGACAATCTGCGGGATGACCGGGATGTCGTAGCGGCGGGCGATTTCCGGCGACAAACAGGCGGTGGTATCGGTGATGATTTTGACCATGATTGGCAACCCTCCGTAAGAAAATGGCGTCCCCTGGTCGGAGCGCACCGCTGAACCAGGTTGGCAGGATCGTACGCTGATTTGGGGATCGCGCCAGTGCTTGCGTTACACGGCGCGCTTCCGCGTGCGGACAAATGCACGCGACCGAATGGCACATAGCCGCGGCGTAGGAGTTGATCCAAGACAGCAGAAACGGGATACTAGATAGGAGTCAATGAGGCCCTTACGGTTCGCCTCATCCTGGTTGGTCGAGTTGTCCGCCGCCTGGCTGGCGTGACGCAACTATCGCGATAGTAGGAGAAGCCCAATGCCTAAGAGTGGTGACAAGACGAAGGGAACCGACAAGAACAAACCGCCGAAGACAACAAAGGAAAAGCAAAAGGCCAAGAAGGAAAAGCAGAAGCGAAAGGAGACGGGCCAATAACGGCCGCGCGATTCATGGAACGGGTGGAGCCGCGGAGGCGACTCCACCCGTTATTAACCGCGGCCAGGGTGGCTCAATCCGCTCCCCTAGCGATTCCGCCCGTACTTCTCGTGGCTACTCACCCAGTCTGACGACGAAATGGCCGCGGCCAGGGAGATTTCGCCGGCCAGCACGACCCCGGCGATGATCTCCGCCAGCTTGTTGACCTTGCCCTTGCCCACGCAGCCGAGGAGGCTCAGGCATTCGCGCTGCGTGGCCAGGCCCGTGCCGCCGCCATAGGTGGCGACGATGAGCGATGGGATGGTGATGGACAGATAGAGGTCCTTCTCCGGCGTTAGCTCGGTGTAGATGATGCCGGCCGACGACTCGGCCACGTTGGCCACGTCTTGCCCGGTGGCAATGAACATGGCCGTGATGCCGTTGGCCGAGTGCAGGCCGTTGTTGTTGGCCCCGCTGAGGATCGCGCCGACGTTGGCGATGCCGGCGTGGTAGTAGAGGTTCTCCGGATCGACGCGCATGTGCTGCAGGAGCACGTCGCGCTTGATCGTCGCCTCGGCCACGACCCGCTTGCCGCGCGTGTGCATGATGTTGACCTGCGACGCCTTCTTGTCCGTGGCCAGGTTCGACTCCAGATAGAAGTGCTGGACGCCGTCGTAGTGGTCGAGAATCCAGCTGCACGCAGCGAAAGTGGCCCGGCCGACCATGTTCTGCCCGGCGGCGTCGCCCGTGCTGAAGTTGAAGCGCAGGTAGGCCAGCTTGGCCGCCAGGTAGTAGTCGATGTACTGCAACTTGGCCACGCTGGAGGTCGCCTCGGCCTGGTCGCGCACCTCGCCGATGTTGGCCTCGACCCAGCTGACGAAGTGGCGCGCCTCGCGGGCCGTCTTGAAGACGAACACCGGCGCGCGCTGCATGGCGTCGCCAATGACCGTGCAGGTCACCCCGCCCGACAGGTTGAGGATCTTCATGCCCCGGTTGTAGCTGGCGATGAGCGTGCCCTCGGTCGTCGCCAGGGGGATGAAGAAGTCGCCCTTGGCGTGCTCGCCCTTGATGGTGATTGGCCCGGCGAAGCCCAGCGGAATCTGGGCCACGCCGGTGAAGTGCTCGGCGTTGCCGGCGACCGTGTGGGGGTCGAAGGAGTAGCGGGCGGTGTGCTCCAGCTTGGCCCCGGTCACGTCCTCGATGAACTGCTGGCGGGCCTTGATGGCCTTGTCGCTGTAGTCGTCCTCGTTGTCGCGGGGGATGTGGACGGTCTTGGGCCGGTCGGCGGTGATGGCGTCGTCCACCTTCAGCTTGAGCCGGCCGAACGGCTGCGCCTCGAAGCGTATCTCAATCTCGTGCTTGCCGATGGCCAGCGGGTCGATGGCGGCGACGATGTCGAGCGTCCGGCGCAGGGGAAAGTCCAGCGGCGCGGCGGCCAACTGCGCCGGGGTCAGCGTCGTTCCGTCCGGCAGCCGGACAAAGACAGAGTCGAGCGGCACCTCGTAGCCGTCGAACTTCAGGCCGCTCAGCCCGGTCAACGTCGTGTCGCTGAGCCGGTTCTTGACCGAGAATTCGACGCCGTCGGCGGTGTTCTTCAGGCTGCCGAAGGTGTGCAACTGCTTCAGCAATAAGCTGGGGATCGCCAATGCCATGACCTGCCTCCTCAGTGGTTATATAATGGGTTTGTCGCGTGTGGGACGAAGTGTAACGACTATCGTGCGATTGACCAACGGAAGATAAGCCAATGCTCGTTTGTCTTATACCAGGAGATTGATGTTCAACAAACCTCGCTTGAACGTCATTGCCTGCGACGAAGGGTACTCGGTGCAGGTCTTAGGGCCTACTACAGGACTCATGTACACCGAAGGCCCCCGCCGCGCCGTCATTGATTCGGAATGGCTCACCGGGCCGAGCCGCTTAGGTGTCAATGGCGCTCGGCCACCCCGCTGGGAGCCACCGTACGACAACGAACCGCTGAGCATGGCCCACTGGTTGCGGATTCTGCACAATGTGCGCCGCGCTTTCCGCTGGGACGGCTACGAGATCGCCATCCAATGGCCAATACTCTACGAGCACCGCATACCGTTTGACCTCAACCACGGCTACCCGGCGGGCGACACTCTCTTCTATGAGTGCCTGCACTGCGGCACGATCATTCCCTCGCGGCCCCCGGACAGCACTTCCTGCCGCTGCGGCAACATCAGCATCGATAAAGGTTACGGGCGGCTAAGCATTAAGGATCATGCGGAGGCGAGGTTGCTGGCCGTCGACTAGGATGTGTATGCAAAGTAACACTGGCCACGCCCGCTCCGGGCTAAAGCCACGGAGCTAGTCAACGACGGCCCCTGAACGGGCCTTTAGAGCGGAACGCGCGTCGCCTGAGCCGGCCTCGGCCGGCGTTGTTGAGTGGCCCGGTTGCCTTTAGGCCCGGGCGGCCGGATCAAACAAATCGCCTCACTGCTTTGCATACATGCCCTAGGACGCTCGCAGCAACGCTTCGATCCAGCCGCGGTGCTCGTCGTAATGGTCGTAGGTATCGCCAATGATCCAGCCGATGATCGGCCGGTCGGCCCCTTGCGTTGCCGCCGGGTCGAAATCGCTGTAAGGCAGCTGCAAATCCTCGTCGCTCAGCGGGGCCAGGGCGTCGAGCATCTCGCGGTGCGCCCCGCGGAAGGCGGCCAGCGCCTCGGCCGCCGGCCGCTCGCGTGTCCGCTCATAGGTGAGGTTGTTTTGCTCGTCCATTGTCAACTCTTCCCACTGCGGGTCTGTAATGCCCATGCCCTCGTTGCGCGAGCGGCCGCCCAGCAGCCAGGCCACCCCCCGCTCCCACATCGCCAGGTGGAACAGGTGATCCTTCACCGCCCACCCCGCCGCGTCGGTCACCTGTGAGAGGGCGGCGTCATCCAGCGTCGCCAACAACCCCTCCATCGCCTCATACGCATCAGCCATACGAGTCAGCAGTTGCGTCTTCTTCATTTCGCCTCCAAAAAAGAATCTACGTATTACGCAGATCAAAGAAGATACCCACCAAATCCGCGGATGATCTCTCTTCAGTCTGTGAAATCTGCGTCATCTGTGGCTGTCTTCCTTAATCGCGCGATCAGCACCGGCGGGAACTCGCTGTAGTTGCCGCCCCACGACGTCGTTTTGCCCGGCTCGTGGTCTGGTGGGAAGGCGGCCTCCTCCAGCGCGTCGAGAGCCAGGCCCGCGGCCAGAAACGGAGCCAGTAGAACGCTCAGCGGCCGGTGGAAGTACGGCTGCGGCTCCGGCTGGCCACGGATGGCAATGCCTTCCTGGGTGAACGGCGTCAGGTAGCGGGACAGCTTCAGGGAGTAGCGCGTCGTCCACTGCCGGCCATCGTCGGCGCTCTCGGTCAGGTGGGTCACGTGCAGGCCGTTGAAGCACGGGTGCATGACCGAGAAGACGAACCGCCCGCCCGGCCGCAGCAGCCGCGCCACCGCCCCGGCCAGCGGCCCGATGTCAGCCATGTCGAACAGGGCCATGTTGCTCATCGCCGCGTCGTACTGCCCCTCGCCCAGGGCCAGCAGGGCGTCGCCGTCGGTGGCGTCGAGGACGCGCAGGGCGATGCGGCCGCTGTAGCCGGCAGCGTGGGCGCGGGCGTAGTCGATCAGCGGCGCGGAGAAGTCGAAGGCCGTCACCCGCGCGCCCAGGCCGGCCAGCCGCAGCGCGTAGAGGCCGTTGCCGCAGGCGATGTCGAGGACGCGCTCGCCCGGCCGCACGTCCAGCAGCCGTTGCGTCCGCGGCCAGACGAGGACGTTAACGAAGTCGTTGCCGGCCGTGCCCATGCGCTCGTCCCAGGCGGCAGCGTTGACCTCCCAGGCGTGGCGGGCGGCGGCGTTGTCGGTGGTCATGGTCATGGGGTGTGGCCGGCCGGCTTACTTGCCGCGCGCGTCCCAGAGCTGCCGCGTCATCTGCATGTGGCCGGTGTGGATGGCGGTGTGCTCCAGCGCGTGCAGCAGCGCCCAGGCGACGGAGCGCTGCTCGTCCTGCGTGCCCATCGGCCGCGTCTCGGCCAGCGTGGCCGGGTCGAGGGTGGCCAGGACTTGTTGGCTGTGGTCGAGCGCCTCGCGCAGCCGGCCCAGCAGCGCGGTCGTGTCCAGGCCACGCATCTCGAACTCCTGCGCCCGCACGCGCCCCGACGGCTGCTCGCCGGCCATGTCGCCGACCCAGTAGCGCAGCGCCCCGGCCGTGTGCGTCAGCAGCACGGCCAATGAGTTCATGTCCGGCGCGGGCTTCCAATCCATGTCCTCGGCCGGCACGCCATCGACCGCTGCCTCAATCGCCCGTACTAGCGTCGCCAACCGCTCGCTCATGTCCGCAAATAGCTGTTCCATTCGCTCACTCCTTGATGTCGTTCTTCGACCGCCGACCGCCGACGGCCGACCGCCGACGATAGACCTCTCCCGGCCGTGGTCTGTCGTCCATCGTCCGTCGTCCCTACAACGCCTCCGCCATCGGCCGCATCCCGATCAGGAACACCCGCGCCTTGGCCGGCTGCGTCACGGCGAAGAGCACCGCCTCGGCCACGTCCTGCGCATCGAGCATGGCGTCGAGGGCCGGGTCGCCGGGCGTGCGGCCGGTGCCAAAGGCGAAGTGCGTGCCCACGCCGCCGGGAGCGACGACGCTGACCTTGACGCCGTGCTCGCGCGTCTCATAGTCCAGCGCCTGGGCAAAGCCCATCTGGGCGAACTTCGTGGCGCAGTAGACGCTCTCGTTGGGCAGCCCCTTCAGCCCGGCAACGGAGGCGATGAAGACCAGCCAGCCCTGCCGGCGGGCCAGCATATCGGGCAGGAAAGCGGCCGTACACAGGAAGCTGCTGCGCATGTTGGTGTTCATCATCCAATCGTAGTCGGCCGCGGTCAGGCTGCTGAGCGGGCCGTACTTGCCGACGCCGGCGTTGTTGACGAGGATATCCACCGTACCAAAGCGCTCCAGCGCCGCCGCGCGCAGCCGCGCCACGTCGGCCTCCTGGCTCACGTCGGCGGGCACGGCCAGCGCGCCGACGCCCATGCGCTCCACGCGCTC
>JAIBAS010000479.1 GCA_019695075.1 Promineifilum sp.
GGCGCGGTGGCGCTGGAGCGCCACAGGCCCAGCGTCAGCAACAGAACAAGGATCGTTACCAGGAGAACCAACGGTCGTAACATCGTCTGACTCCCCGACACCGGGCGCGGCCGGCGCTCGTTGCGCCGGCCGTGCCCAGCAACAATGGATCAGCGGGGGCGCTGATCTTACTGAATATCGATGGCGTCAATCGCCGGCAAGCCGAACGAAGCCGCGTCCCAGAAGAGGCTGTAAGTGCAGGCCGTGTTGTGGTCGCCCAGGCTGCTGGGCGAGCAGATGAAGATGTCGGCCGCGTTGCCGGAGATGCCGCCAACGTTGAAGGCGTCGAGCACGCTCAGGTAGAAGTCGCCGTTGGCCGCCACCGACGCGCCGACGATGTCCTCGGCCGTCAGGCCGGCGTTGTGCGAGCCGTCGAAGCGCAGTTCCCACGCGCCGGCGTCGAAGCGCAGCAGGTCTTCATCGCCGCCCTTGGGCACACCCGGCACGGCGTAGCCGCCCAGTGTGCTGACCAGCAGCTTGCCGGTTTGATCGAAGGCGATGGCATCGATATCTTCGGCGTTGGTCGTCAGGCCATAGGCCGAGCCATCGAAGTAGAGGGAGAAGGCCGAGCCACTGTACTTGACCACGTCGGAGTCATCGACCTTGCCGGCAATGCCGGGCACGTTGCCCGCGGCCAGCAGGCTAAAGTAGATGTCGCCGTCCTTCAGGGCTAGGGCGTCGATGTTGGCCGAGGCCGCCAGGCCGGCGGCCGTGCCGTCGAAGGCCATGCTGAACTCGCAGGTCGAGCCATCGTAGCGGATGACGTCCTCATCGGCCATGGCCAGGCCGTTGACGGTCTTGGCAGCCTTCGGGCTGAAGTAGACGTCGTAGGACTGCGGGTCGCAGGTCGGGCCGGGATCGACGCCGCCGTCGTCGTTGGCCCCGGTGATCGTCAGCGGCTTGTAGGCGGCGTTGACCACCGGCTCAACGCCGCCGATGGCGGTGGCGTCCACAAAGCCGATGGTGTACTGCCGCGGCAGGCCATTGAGGAGGCGCTGGTTGTTGCTGCGGCCAAAGCCGAAGACGGTCATGTTGCTGCCGTCGGCGTAGTAGCCGTCGATTTTGGTATCGCTCTGGTGGTGGGCCAGGTAGAGGGAGCGACCCACGCCGGGATCGCTGACGAAGATCCACTCATCGCCGGGGATGTCGCTGTCCCACGTGCCGGAGGCGGGGATACTGCTGCCGTTGGAACGGGTCAGGCGATCGCTGCCGGGCTGGAGCTGGCCGCCGGGCACGCCCTCATAGAGGAACCAATAGTTGGTCGCTGGAGCCTTCAGCACGGTCATGCGCGCATATTCGGGGAAGATGTCCCACTGCACCTGCCACGCGCCGCCATTGCTGGTCGAGCGGATGGTGGCCCGCAGCGGCCCATCGGATATCAGCGTCGTGCTGACGTTGGTGCGGCCGGGGTGGAAGTAGCCGCCATCGCTGGGGTGGACCATGTTGGGGATGCCGCGAAAGTCGCCCGCGCCGCCGCTGGCCGTGTTCCAGTTGATCCAGTCGTTGTTGTCGCTGTCGAGCAGGGTCGCAAAACCGCCGCCCGGCTTGTGGTAGAAGTATTCGGCGCTGGCGGTGATGGCGCGGACGCTCTGGTAGCCCTTGTGTTGCACGCTTTCGGTCACGTCCACACCATCGGTGAAAGACGGCGCGCTGAAGCCCGTGCCGGTCACGTCGAAGCGGACGCGATAACGGCGGGTCTCGCTTGCGCCGGTGCTGCCCTTCATCAGGAAGACCAACGTGCCGCGGGCTTTGCTGGTGGCGTTGTAGTCGCCGGCGCGGTCGAACTGGAAGGGCACGTCGGCGTCAATCACGTCGCCGCCGGCGTTGATCTCGTAGACGCGGATGGCGTTCGGATCAAGCGCGCCGCTGCCGCCCTGATCGTGCAGCAGAGGCGTGAAGTTCAGCGCCACCTCGACGACCTTGTCCGTGCGGGCGAAGCCGTTGCCGTTGACGGTGACGACATGCTGATATTGCGGCTCGCCGGCCGCCAGGACGAGCCGGCGCGAGGCGCGCCCCAGCCCGACCAGCAACAGAAACGCCAGCACCGCCCCGGCCAGGGCACGGCGCGAGACCACAACCGATTTGCTTTTGGAAACCATTGGAAATACCTCTCGCAGGAATGAATCTAACGCAAGTGGGGGGACACTGCGCGTCGCGCCCCAAGGTACACATTATAGACGGGCACTTAAACAGTACCTTAAGTCGTGGTAACAAACCGGTAACAAGAAAATGGGCGGCGTCCCGTGACGCCGCCCATCTCAACGATTCACGCGGGTAGAAGTGGTGGGGCCATTGGCCTGGCTAGTTGTTGCCGTATTCCACCATGTGGAGGCCGTCCACCTTCTTGTTCAGGCCCGTGGCCGGAGCAGAGAAGATCGGCCCGCTGAAGGTCTGGGTGGCCATATTGTAGGTATAGACCATCGAGTGGCCGCCCGTCGCGCCATCGACGTTGAACGCCTTGTTGGTCGTCAGGAAGAGCGTCTGCCCGTCGGCGCTGGCGGCGATGCTGGTGATGTTGTTGGGCTTCACACCCTGGGCCGAGCCGTCGAGCAGCATGTGCCACTTGCCGGCCGTGGTCGCGCCGAGTTGCGTGGCGCAGAAGCCGAGCACATCCTCGCCACTGATGTTCAGCTGCGTGCCGTCGTAGTTCGTCACCTTGCCGTTGCCGGCGGTGCTGATCAGGAAGTAGCGCAGGCACCCGCCGCCGGCCGCGGCCTTGACCGCCGCCGGAGCCAACGACGGATTCAGCTCATGCAGGCCGTCGATCTTCTCCGCCGTCAGGGAAGTCAGACCGACATCCTGGCCGTCGAAGGTCAGCGAGAAGGCGCTGCCGTTCCAGGTGACCAGATCCATGCCGTCAACCTTGCCGGGGATACCAGGGATGACGCGCGCGTTCTGAGTGAAGGCCAGCAGCACGGTATCGCTATTGGCCGTGTTGCCGACTTCGGGGATGTAGAAGGCGTTGATGTTGTGCTTGGCGTTGCGGCTGTCCAGCCCGGCGGCCGAGCCGTCGAACCAGACCGACCAGGCGCTGCCGTCCCA
Organism: Promineifilum sp.; assembly: GCA_019695075.1. Taxonomy (GTDB): domain Bacteria; phylum Chloroflexota; class Anaerolineae; order Promineifilales; family Promineifilaceae; genus Promineifilum. Next base: position 3,082 of record JAIBAS010000479.1, read on the forward strand.
GTGGAG
>JAIBAS010000454.1 GCA_019695075.1 Promineifilum sp.
GCTTGCGGCGGCCGCCCGGCTCGGCGACGATGCCAAAGCGGAAGGAGAGGCGGCGGGCCAGCGGCGTGGCTGCCGCGGCGACGGCCAGCGCGGCCAGGGCGACGACGAGTGGAATCACGCTACCCTGTGCCGAACTGCCGGTCGCCGGCGTCGCCCAGGCCAGGGACGATGTAGCCGATGTCGTTGAGCCGTTCATCGACGTGGGCGACGTGGATGGGCACGTCCGGGTGCGCCCCTTGCAGCCGGGCGATGCCCTCCGGCGCGGCCAGGATGCCGACGAACTTGATGCGCTCCGCGCCCCAGCGCTTGAGGATGTCCACCGTGGCCGTGGCCGAGCCGCCCGTGGCCAGCATCGGGTCGAGCACCAGGCAGACCTGCACCGTGGGCATCGTCGGCAGCTTGTTGTAGTAGGACACCGGCTTCAGCGTGCGCTCGTCGCGGTAGAGGCCGATGTGCCAGACCTCCGCGCCGGGCATCATCTCCCAGATACCCTCGACCATGCCCAGCCCGGCGCGCAGCACGGGCACCAGGCCGACCTTGTGCAGCAGTTCGACGCCGTTGGCGCGGCCCATGGGCGTCTCAACCGTCCGCGGCTGCGTCGTCAGGTCGGTGGTGGCCTCATAGCAGAGGAGCATGGAGATCTCGCGGATGAGTTCGCGGAACTTCTTGGGCTTCGTGGCGCTGTCGCGCATCAGCGTCAGCTTGTGCTTAACGAGGGGGTGGTGTGATTCAAAGACCATAGGGGGACAGACTCCGTCGATTTGTCCCATTGTAACCAACTCGCGCCGAATTCGCAGCTTGTGCGCGGGCCATTCTTCTACTTAGGGAAGGCCTCTTACAGCGTTCCTCAGCGCCCAATCAGCGTCATCAGCGTGCTATTCTTCCCCCGTTTCGCCCGCGCTCCCAGATCGCGTATAATCCCCGCACCATGACGAGCCAATCGCCCCCGCCGGAGCGGGCTATCGCCCCGCAGCAGCAGGCCGACGATGTCGGGCTGGACACGATGTTGCGGCCGCAACGCCTGACCCAGTTCACCGGCCAGGATCGCCTTAAGGACAACCTGCGCATCCTCATCGAGGCCGCCCGCGCCCGCGGCGAGACGCTCGACCACGTGCTCTTCCACGGCCCGCCCGGCCTGGGCAAAACGACGCTGGCCCAGGTCGTGGCCAACGAGATGAACGCCAACATTCGCCACACCGCCGGCCCGGCCATTGAGCACTCCGGCGACCTGGCGGCCATCCTGTCCAACATGCGCACCGGCGATATTCTGTTCATCGACGAAGTCCACCGCCTGAGCCGCCCGGTGGAGGAGATCCTCTACCCGGCGATGGAGGACTTCGTCCTTGACCTCATCGTCGGCAAGGGGCCGGGGGCCAAGAACGTGCGCCTGAAGCTGCCGCGCTTCACCGTCATCGGGGCGACTACGCGGCTGGCGTTGATGACCGCGCCGCTGCGCGCCCGCTTCGGCGCGGTCTACCGCATGGATTTCTACGACCAGGCGGCGATGGAGACCATCGTCGAGCGCGGCGCGCGCATCCTGGACGTGCCCATCGCCGCGGAAGGCACGGCCGAGATCGCCCGGCGGGCGCGGGGCACGCCGCGCGTGGCCCTGCGGCTGCTGCGGCGCGTGCGCGACTACGCCCAGGTGCGCTCCGATGGGGCCATCACCCACGCCACGGCCGTGGCCGCGCTCGACCTGATGGAGATCGATGCCCTGGGGTTGGACGACCTCGACCGGCGCGTGCTGCGGGCCATCATCGAGAAGTTCAACGGCGGGCCGGTCGGCCTGGAGACGATCGCCGCGTCCATCAGCGAGGAATCGGACACGATCATGGATGTCGTCGAGCCGTACCTGCTGCAACTGGGCTTCCTGGAGCGCACCTCGCGCGGCCGCACGGCCACCGCCCACGCCTACCGCCACCTGAACCTGCCCATCCCCGACACGGCCCCACGCACCGTCCAGCCCGGCCTGTTCGGCAACAGCGAGGAGGCGTCGTGAGCGACCTGGGCCGCCGGTGAGCCGCCTGCTGCTGTTCAACAAGCCCTACCACGTCCTCTGCCAGTTCACCGACCGCGAGGGCCGGACGACGCTGGCCGACTACATCCCTGTGCCCGACGTCTACGCTGCCGGCCGGCTGGACTACGACAGCGAGGGACTGCTGTTGCTGACCGACGACGGCGCGCTGCAAACGCAGATTGCCGACCCGCGCCACAAGCTGCCCAAGACCTACTGGGCGCAGGTGGAGGGCGTGCCCGACCAGCGGGCCATCGCCCGGCTGCGCGGCGGCGTGCGCCTGAGCGACGGCCCGACGCGACCGGCGCGCGCCCGCCTGCTGCCGGAGCCGGATGTCTGGCCGCGCACCCCGCCCATTCGCTATCGCGCCCACATCCCCACCGCCTGGCTGGAGTTAACCCTGACCGAGGGGCGCAACCGCCAGGTGCGGCGCATGACCGCCGCCGTCGGCCACCCGACGCTACGCCTCATCCGCTGGGCCATTGGCGACTGGACGCTGGCGGGGATCGCGCCGGGCGAGTGGCGGGTTGTTGAGCAGGGGAGCGGGGGAGCAGGGGAGCAGGGGAGCGGGGGAGCGGGGGAGCAGGGGAGAAAGAAGGTGCTTCGATGACTGTACTGCCCTCTTCCCCCCCCGCCCGCTGGCTCGGGCGCGTCTTCGACGACAACCGTGGCCGTTGTGCCACATCGATCCCCTCTTGCCCCCCCGCTCCCCTGCTCCCCTGCCCCCCCGCCGGCAACCGTGGCCGTTGTGCCACATCGCTCCTCTCTTGCCCCCCCGCTCCCCCGCGCCCCTGCTCCCCTGCGCGTTAACCATGACCATGCCCACCCCCACCGCGATCCCCATCCTCGGCATCCCCGTCCACGCGGTGACGATGGACGAAACGTTGGCGTTGGTGGCGGGCTACATGGCCGCGCCGCGGCTGCACCAGATCGCCACGGTCAACCCGGAGTTTGTCATGACCGCGCAGGACGACGCCGAGTTCCGCCGTGTGCTGGCCGCGGCGGACTTGTGCCTGCCGGACGGCGTTGGCCTGCTCTATGCCGCCCGCCGCGCCGGCCGCCGTCTGCCGGAG
>JAIBAS010000561.1 GCA_019695075.1 Promineifilum sp.
CGGCAACACGGCAGCCGGGCCGCGTCCCAGGCCGGCCACTCCGGCGCGACCGTCTCGAAGGTGGCGTTGCCCGTGGCGATGCCTTCTTCGTAGATGGCGCGCACAGCCGGCCAGTCGGCCGGCGTCAGCGTCGCCAGCCGCGGGCCGACGGAGCGGGCGGACTGGCCGGTCGTACCGTGGCCGGTCGTACCGTGGCCGGTCGTGTTCAGGCGGTAATCCAGGCTCATGGCTTCTTCTCCTGTTAAAAACCTCAACGCCAGGGCGCAATAGACGCCAGGACGCAATGAGAAAAGAACTCTCTGTCTTTGCGTCCTGGCATCTTAGCGTCCTTGCGTTAACCTCTTCTCTTCCTCCGCCAGGCACTCGCCCAGGATGGCGACGGCGGCGTCGATGTGGTCGCGGGTGACGATGAGCGGCGGGGCGATGCGCAGGGTGTTGTCGCCGGCGTTGATGACCAGCAGGCCGCGCTGCCGGGCCGCGGCGAGGATGGGGGCGACGGCCGTCTTCAGTTCCACGCCGACCAGCAGCCCCGCGCCGCGCACCTCGACGACCAGCGGGCTGGCCAGAGCGCGCAGCCGTTCGCGCAGATACTCGCCATTGGCGGCCACGGCAGCCAGAAAGGCGGGGTCGCTGACGCGGTCGAAGACGACCTCGCCCGCCCGGCAGACGACCGGCCCGCCGGCGAAGGTGCTGCCGTGCTCGCCCGGGCCGACGGCCGCGGCCACGTTCTCGGTCAGGAGGATCGCGCCAATGGGCAGGCCGTTGGCCAGCGGCTTGGCCAGGGTCATGATGTCGGGCGTGACCCCGGCGGCCTCGTGCGCCCACAGCCGACCAGTCCGCCCCAGCCCGCACTGGATTTCGTCGAAGATGAGCAGCGCCCCGTGTTGGTCGCACAGCGCCCGCAGGCCGCGCAGGAAGGCCGGCGTCGCCGCGTGGATGCCGCCCTCGCCCTGCACCGGCTCGACGAGCACGGCGCACGTAGCGTCGGAGATGACCGCCGCGGCGGCGTCCAGGTCGTTGAACGGCGCGAAGCAAACGCCCGGCACCAGCGGCGCGAACGGCTCACGATAGGCAGCCTTGTAGGTGACCGACAGCGCGCCCATCGTCCGGCCGTGGAAGCTGCCGCTGAAGGCGACGATCTCGTGCTTGCCCGGGCCGCGGCCGCGCGCCCACTTGCGGGCGAACTTCAGCGCGCCTTCGATGGCCTCCGCGCCGCTGTTGGTGAAGAAGACGCGGTCGGCGAAGGAGTGGGTCGCCAGCCGCCGGGCCAGCCCGACCTGGGGGATGGTGTGGAATAGGTTGCTGACGTGGGTCAGCGTCGCCGCCTGTTGGGCCACGGCGGCGGTTACGTCCGGGTCAGCGTGCCCCAGCGCGGCCACGGCGATGCCGGACATGAAGTCGAGATAGCGGCGGCCGTCGGTGTCGAACAGGTAGACGCCGTCGCCCCGGGCCAGCACGATGTCGGCCCGGCGGTAGGTCTGCATGAGATATTGGGATTCGTCGGTGATGATTGATTGGGTGTCCATGGTCAGTGGTCAGTAGGTCAGTAGGTCAGTGGTCAGTAAGACAGTGGTCAGTGGTCTGTCGTCCGTGGTCGGCGGTCAGCCCAGAGAAGACCGTGCCGGCGGCGCCGGCCAGCCCGGCGAGATCGACGATACGCACGCGGGGGACGCCGCGGGCCAGGGCATCGAGGGCGGTGCGTACCTTGGGGATCATGCCGCCGCTGATGACGCCGCCGGCGATGAGCGCCTCGGCCGCGTCCGGCGTCAGTTGCGGCAGCCGCTCGCCGCCGGCCAGCACGCCGGGCACGTTGGAGACGAAATCGAGTTGCGCCGCCCCCAGCGCGGCGGCGATGGCCCCGGCGGCCTCGTCGGCGTTGACGTTATAGGTCTGGCCGTCCACGCCCAGGGAGATGGGCGAGATGACCGGGGTGATGCCCCCCGCCAGCAGCCGTTGCAGCAGCTCGCCGCGCACGGCCGTCACCTCGCCCACCAGGCCCAGGTCAACCGTCGGGTGACGCTTGCGGCGACAGGTTAGCAGCCGGCCGTCCACGCCGCTCAGCCCGACCGCGTCCAGCCCCGCGCCCAGCAGCGCCCGGACGACCTGCTTGTTGGTGTGGCCGGAGAGCACCATCTGGGCCACGGCCAGCGACTCGGCGTCGGTCACGCGCAGGCCATCGACCTTGACCGGCTCGATGCCCAGCCGGCTCTGCAACGTGGCGATGTCCTGCCCGCCGCCGTGGACGACGACCAGCGGTGCGTCCGCGGCCAGCCGCGCCAGCCCCGCGGCCAGCGCCTCCAGGAAACCGCCGGCGTTCATCTCGTTGCCGCCGATCTTGATGACGTGGATGCCCATCGCCCGCCCGTCGTCGCCTGTCATAGCAGCCCCGTCGTCTCGGCGCAGCCGAACATCGCGTTCATGTTCTGGACGGCCTGTCCGGCAGCCCCTTTGACCAGATTGTCGATGGCCGAGGTCAGGATGAGCGTCCGGCCAACCAGCTTCAGGCCGATGGCGCAGCGGTTGGTGTGGTTGACGTGGGCCAGTGAGGCTGTTTCGCCCGGCGGCAGCACCTCGACGAACGGCTCGCCGTCGTAAGCGACCCGGTAGCGCGCGCGCAGGTCGTCCTCGCTCGCGTCCGCGCCCAACTGCGCGTAGATGGTGGACAGAATGCCGCGCGGCACGGGCAGCAGGTGGGGGGAGAAGATCAGCGGCGGCGCGCCGGCCCGCCACTGGCCAATAGCCTGCTCCATCTCCGGCAGGTGGCGATGGACGCGGCCGATCTTGTAGGCGCTGTAATTGTCGGCCACCTCGACGAAGTGGCTCGTCTGTGTCGGCGTGCGGCCCGCGCCGCTGACGCCGGAGGCGCTGTCGGCGATGATCGGCCCGGCCAGGGGGATGTCGCTCAGCAGCAGCGGACGCAGCGCTAGCAGGACGCTCGTCGGGTAGCAGCCGGGGTTGGCCACCAGCCGCGCCCCCGGCAGCGCCGCCCGGTTGACCTCGGTCAGGCCATAGACAGCCTCGGCCAGCAGTTCCGGCGCGGGGTGGCTATGGGCGTACCAGGCGCGATAGACCTCGGCGTCGCGCAGGCGGAAGTCGGCGCTCAGGTCGATGACGCGCTTGCCCGCGGCCAGGGCGACGAGGGCCGTCTCGGCCGCGGCGGCGTGGGGCAGGCAGAGGAAGACGACGTCGGCCGCCTCCAGTGGCGCGTCCGCGCCGGCCAGCAGCGGCAGGGCCGGCGCGGCGGGGAACACGTCGCGCAGCGTCTTGCCCGCCTGCGATTGGGAAACGATGAAGGCGATGTCGGCCGCGGGGTGGCGGCGCAGGAGCTTGACCATCTCCATGCCCGTGTAGCCCGTCGCGCCATAGATGGCGGCTTGGATCATGGCGCGCTCCTTGCCGGACGGCGCTCGCCGGTCGCGGCGGGCCGCTTGAGGGGGTATGTTGTCCCGGTTGTACTCATCTTCGCTCCAAAAAAAAGACCGCCAGGCCCTAGAGGGTCTGGCGGTCGGTTTCTCCGTGTCGGCTCGGGCGCGACTCAGGCAACCACAAACACCAGACCTGTAGTCTGGGGCGGGCGAGGGCGGCGCGGGAAAGGCTGAGCCATGTCAACGAACATAGGGAGAATAATAACGGCCGAGAGGGAAATGTCAATATACCTGGGAATTCTCTTTTGACTTGGCCCGGTTTACAGCCTTCCAACCATTCCTAAACATTTTCCTAACACTTTTGGGCCATACTGCCAGCGTAACGATGACCGGGCGCGTGGCTGCGGTCAATCATCCAGGACAGCGGGGCCGGCCCAGGCCGGTCTCGCTCTCCGCCAAGGTGAAGCGCATGCAACATCAATTCTCATGGTCCAAGTCGAATCAGCCGCAAGTTGTCTACGGAACGCCCACCCCGGCCACCCACGGCCGGCCGGTGCGCTGGGAAGACTTCGGCCCCGACTTCGCCGGCCTGCTGTCCACCTTTGCGCCCATCAGCCTGAGCGAGATGAGCAGCGTGGCCCTGCAAGACCGCATCGATACCAAATACGTCATGACCGAGCGGCAGCTCTACGCCGCCCTCGCCGGTCTGGCCGACGACTACCGCGTCCTCGACATCGACGGCGTGCGGCTGAACCACTACCGCACCCTCTACTTCGACACGGCCGACTTCGAGCTTTTCCAGCAGCACCACAGCGGCCGGCGCGAGCGTTACAAGGTGCGCAGCCGCAGCTACGTCGATAGCCGCCTGTCGTTCCTGGAGGTTAAGCACAAGGTCAGCCGCAGCCGCACTGTTAAGAGCCGCATCGCCACCGATGCCTTTGTGGACACGCTGACGCCCGCCGCCGACGGTTTCCTCCAGGAGCAATTGCCCTTCGACCCGACGACGCTGGAGCCGAAGCTGTGGAACGAGTACACGCGCATCACCCTGGTCAGCCTGGCCGATTGCGAGCGGGTGACGCTCGACCTGAACCTGAGCTTCAGCGCCGACGGCCGGACGATGGCCCTGCCCGGCATTGCCATCGCCGAGGTGAAGCAGAATGGCATCAACCGCGACTCCGCGTTCGTCCGCCGGATGCGCGCCCTGAATCTGCGCACGACCGGCTTTAGCAAGTATTGCGCCGGCGTCTCGTTGCTCTACAGCGACGTCAAACACAACAACTTTAAGCCCCACTTGCGCACCATGAGCAAGTTGATTCGAGGTGATTATTATGTCCAGTGATCTGCTCTACTTCATGCTCGGCGCGGCGCTCAATTTCGTCGTCGCCCTACTCATTGTCCGTTTTGTCTATTACCCCGCCACGCAGGACAAGACCTACGTCTTCACCTTCCTGGCCTTTAACACGGTCATCTACTTCGTGCTGGGCTTGCTGACCAGCGCGACGCTGAGCGTCGGCGTCGGCTTCGGCCTGTTCGCCATCTTCTCCGTCCTGCGCTACCGCACCGACGAGATGCCCATCCGCGAGATGACCTACCTGTTCATCCTCATCGCCCTGCCGGTGATGAACTCGGTGATGGTCTCGGACAGCGCTCTGCCCTATCTGCTGGTGTCCAATGTGGCCATCATGACGGTGCTGTTCGTGCTGGAGAAAGAGTGGGGCTTCCACTTCGAGCGCAGCAAGCGCATTGTCTACGACCGGATTGACCTGATCACGCCGGAGAACAGCGAGCGTCTGCTGGCGAATCTGCACGAGCGCACCGGCCTGGCCGTGAAGCGGGTGGAGACGCGACGGATTGACTTCCTGCACGACTCGGCCGAGATGGTCATCTACTACGACGAGCCGCGGCTGACCAGCGCCAAGGTCGCGCCCCTGCAATCCGTGAGGGTGACGCAATAAACATGAAGAACCATATCGTCCACCTTTCTGTGAGTGTGATCCTGCTCTGTCTACTGGCGGCCTGCTCCGGCACGACCGTGGCTCCCGAAGCCACAGCCGGCCTGGAGCAGGCCGCGCCCACGGCCGTGGCCGACGCCACGGCGGAATTATCCGCGAGCGGCGAGGCGGCCGGCGCCGACACCGAAGAAGAGGTTGCCCGGCCCGAAGGCTGGACAGAGGCGACCCACAGCAATGACGTTGACCCGAACTACGATGTCGTCTTTCCGGCGGACAAGGTCAATCAGATCACCATCACCATCGACCCGGCCAACTGGGCCGCGATGCAGGCCGACATGACCAGCCTGCTTGGCGAGGCCGGCACGGGGCAGGAGATGGGGCCGGGCGGCCAACCCGGCGGCGATTTTACGCCGCCCGAAGACGTGCAGCCGCCGGCCGGTGAACTGCCCACGCCGTCAGCGGGCACGGAGCCGCCGACAGGCGATCGCCCCACGCCCCCGGAGGGTATGCAGCCGCCAGGCGGTGGTGGTCAGGGCCAGGGCGGCTTCGGTCCCGGCGCCGGCGGCAACACCGACATGATCGGCGGCACGCCCATCTGGGTTCCGGCCACGATCGAATTCGATGGCAACACCTGGACCAACGTCGGCATCCGCTACAAAGGCAACTCCTCCCTCACGAGCGCCTGGCGCAGCGGTTCGTTGAAGATGCCGCTGAAGCTGGACTTCGACGAGTTCGAGGATGATTACCCGGAGATCGACAACCAGCGGTTCTTCGGCTTCAAGCAGCTGTCGCTGGCCAACGGTTTCAGCGACGCCACCTACCTGCGCGAGACGGTGACCTATGACCTGATGCGCGAATCGGGTCTGGTGGCGTCCCAGACGGCGTTCTATGAGGTCATCCTGGACTATGGCGAGGGGCCGGTCAATCTGGGCATCTACACCGTGGTCGAAGTGATCGATGACACGGTTATTGCCAATGCCTTTGGCGACGACAGCGGCAACATCTACGAGGGCGATGGCGCCGGCGTCACCCTGGCCGAGGGCACGTTCGACCAGATCGCCGATAGCTTCGAAAAGGAGAACAACGAGGACGAGGCCGACTGGAGCGACATCGAGGCGCTCTACACCGCTCTGCACGCCGAGACGCGCACGACCGACCCGGCTCAGTGGCGGGCCGATCTGGAAGCGGTCTTCGATGTGGACACGTTCCTGAACTGGCTGGCCATCAGCACGGTGGTGATGAATTGGGACACCTACGGCTCGATGACCCACAACTTCTATCTCTACAACAACCCCGATACCGGCCAACTCGTCTGGATTCCCTGGGACCACAACATGACCCTGGGTTCCGGTGGCGGTGGCCAGGGCGGCCGTGGCGGCCCTGGCGGAATGGGCGGGCGTAACGCGCTGTCGTTCGACCAGGCCAACGTCACCGAGCAGTGGCCGCTGATCCGCTTCCTGCTGGACGACCCCGTCTACAACGAGAAGTACATGGGCTATCTGGCCGCGGCGAGCGAGCTGTTTGACGCCGAGGCGCTGACGACCCACATCGAAGCGATGGCCGCGCTGATCCGGCCGGTTGTCGCCGCCGCGGGCGAAGAGTCGCAGTTCGACTCGGCCGTGGCCCAACTCATCGCTACGGTTGCCGAACGCGATACGGCCGTGGCCGACTTCCTCGCCCAGTAAGGTAAGCTGACGCAGAGAGATCAAAAGCGCCGGGGAAGCAGCACCCCGGCGCTTTTGGTTTGTGGCCCACGCCTCAGGCCGCGGCGGCGCTGTCGGGGCCGGCCGGGCGGATGCGGTAGGTGTTGGTCATGAACCACTCGCGCCCGTCGGCGGCCCGCACCCAGATGCCCGGCGGCTCGCGCCGCAAAACGACGGCCGGCTGCCAGCGCTCTTGGTCGCCCTGGCCGAAGCGAATCTCCACCCGGTCGCCGGGCGCGTAGCGTTCGTAGATGTGGCGCATAAGAAGGGATTAGGGGATAGGGATTAGGGGCTAGGGAAGAGAGCGCCTTGCTGATTTTCTATGCCCTAGCTCCCGGAACCTGTTGAGAAGGGGCTAAGGATTAAGGGATGGGGATTAGGGGCTAGGAAAGAGCGCTTCTCCCTAGCCCCTAATCCCTAACCCCTAACCCCTAATCTCAGCACTCGCTATAGCCGCAGCTATTGCACTTCCGGCAGCCCTCTTCGTTGATCAGCGACGGCGTGCCGCAGTCGGGGCAGAGGTCGCCCACGGCCGGCAGGGGCGGGCTGGCGTGGGCCGCCGTGGCGGCGGCTGCTGTGGCGGCGGCCGTCGTGGCCTGGCCCAGCGGCGTGCCGTTGGTATGGCTGTCGTGGCCGTTGGCCCCGCCGTTGCGATAGGCCGCGCCCGGCTCCTCGGCCGAGCGGTCGAGGAAGTCGGCCAATATCTGGGCCACGCCATCGGGCAACGACAGCACCCGTTGCGGCCCGAAGCCCAACGGCCGCCCGCCGCCGATGCCGCCCAACTGGTTGACCACTTCCTTCAGCCGGTCGCGCGGGGCCACGGGCGAGGCCAGCCGCAGTACATAGCTGACCAGCCGGCCGATGGCCTCCGATACGGCCGCCGTGTCGCTGCCCGCCTTCGACGTCTGGATGAAGACCTCGAACGGCTGGCCGTCGCCGTTGTGGTTGACGGTGACGTAGGTCGCGCCCAGCGGCGTGTTGATGCGCGAGGTCTCGCCCTGCAGGACGCGCGCCCGCGGCTTCTTCGTCTCCCGCCAGATGGTCAGCTGCTTGGCCGGCTCCTCCGGCTTGTCGGCCTTCTCCTTGGCTTCCTTCGTGGCCTGTGTCTCCAGCGTCACAGTCTCGCGCGAGCCGGTGACGTAGACAGTCAGCCCCTTGCAGCCCAACTCCCAGGCCAGCAGGTAGGCCTGGGCCACGTCTTCCGGGCCGGCCCCGGCCGGGAAGTTGCACGTCTTGGAGATGCTGTTATCGACAAAGGCCTGGATAGCGGCCTGCATGCGCACGTGCTCTTCCGGGGTGATGTCGGACGAAACGACGAAGCTGTTGCGCAGGTCGGCCGGCAACGCCTCGATGTGCTGGCAGCTGCCGACGCGGTTGACTTCGGCGATGATCGCCGCGCGCGTGGCCTCGTCCAGGCCGCTGGCCAGCAGGGCGTGCTCGAACGCCGGGCTGGTGTATTGCAGCTGCAAGTCCTTGCCGTTGTCGTTGACGTGGCGGACGTAGGCCAGGGCGAAGACCGGCTCGCAGCCGTAGCCCTCGATGCCGGCCACGGTGGCGATGGTGCCGGTCGGGGCGACGGTCGTCTGGGCGGCGTTGCGGATGCCGTGGCGCTTCAGGTCGGCCACGAGGTTGTCCCAGTCCAGCGCCGGGCGGCCGTAGCCGTCGTCGCCGGCCACCAGTGGTTGCGGCGCTTGCCAGCGGAAGTCCTGCGGGTCGTAGATGCTGCCCGCGATGGCCAGGAAGGGGCCGCGGTCGTGGGCCAGATCGACGCCGGTGCGCATGGCGTGGTAGCGGACGAATTCCATGATCGCCCCGGCCAACGCCTGGCCCTCGCGGCTGCCATAGCGCACGCCGACGCGGTAGAACAGATCGCCCAGGCCCATGATGCCCAGGCCGATGCGGCGGGCCTTCAGCGCCGCCTCGCGCAGGGCGGGCACGGCCGGCACGTAGGCGTTGGCGGTGACGACGTTGTCGAGGAAGCGGGTCGATTCCTCGGTCGTGCGGCGCAACTGCTCCCAGTCGATGTGGCCGTCGGTGGTGACGTGGCGGGCCAGGTTGATAGAGCCGAGGCAGCAGTTCTCATAGGGGCCGAGCCACTGCTCGCCGCACGGATTTGTCGCCTCCAGCTCGTAGAGGTGGGGCACGGGGTTGCTGCGGTTGGCCGCGTCCAGAAAGAGCACGCCCGGCTCGCCGTTGCGGTGGGCGTACTTGACGATCTCGTCGAACAGGTCGCGCGCCCGCACCGTGCGCCAGACCTTGCCGTCGCGCGGGTTGACCAGGTCGAAGTCGGTGTCGTCCCTGACGGCGCGGATGAAGGCATCAGTGACGCCGACGGAGATGTTGAAGTTGGTGATGGCGTACTCGCTGGCCTTGCAGGAGATGAACTCGAAGATGTCGGGGTGATCGACGCGCAGAACGGCCATGTTCGCGCCGCGGCGGGTGCCGCCCTGGGCGATCTCGCCGAAGGCCTGGTCATAGACGCGCAGGAAGCCGACCGGGCCGGTGGCCTTGCCGGCCGAGGAGTGGACGTAGTCCCCCTTGGGGCGCAGGCGCGAGAAGGCGAAGCCGTTGCCGCCGCCCGTCTGCTGGATGAGGGCCGCGTCGCGCAGCGTCTGGAAGATGCCGGCCCCGTCGCGGCCCATGTCGTCGGCGATGGGCAGGACGAAGCAGGCCGCTAGTTGGCCCAGGGGCGTGCCCGCGCCGGTGAACGTCGGGCTGTTGGGGAAGAAGCGCAACTCGGTCAGCAGGCGGTAGAAGGTCTCCTCCGTCGCGGCCACGTCGCCGCCGTGGTCGGCTTCGACCAAAGCGATGTGGTGTGCGACGCGACGGAACATCTCCTCCACCGTCTCAACCGGTTGGCCATCGAGGCCGCGACGAAGATAGCGGCGACGCAAGACGGCGAGACTGTTTTCGGGCAGGGACAGGCCGGCGGATTCGGCCGCAAGGACGACGGACGACGACATACAACAATTACCTCCTCGCGTTGATGGGATAGAACGCCCAGATAACTCCCACATCGAGCGCTCACGCACAACCCCCCATATATGGGGGGCGCTTACCGATACAGGGCCTTATATGGTCAACAGGCGCACATTATAACATGGGCGGGAGGGGGGCGCAAGGGGCATGCCTTAAAGATTCCGAACAAAGAATCTATTGGTTCGGCGGCCCTTGCCCAACACTGCGGCGCGGCCGTGCTGACCGGCCGCGC
>JAIBAS010000502.1 GCA_019695075.1 Promineifilum sp.
CCGCCTGGTTCGAGGCCGCCGTTGCCGCCGGCGGCGCGCCGAAGGCGCTGGCCAACTGGATCCTCAACGACCTCTTCCGGCTGCTCAACGAGAGCGGCCGGCGCGTCGACGACATCCCCCTGGCCCCGGCGGCGCTGGTGGAACTGCTGCGGCTGGTGGACAACGGCGCGGTGAATCTGACTTCGGCCCGCGAGGTGCTGGCCGAGATGGTGAACACGGGGCGCGGCGCGGCCGAGATCGTCGCCGCCCGCGGCCTGACACAGATCTCCGACGAGGCGGCGCTGCTGGCCGTCATCGACGGCATACTCGCCGACAATCCCGGCCCCGTGGCCAACTATCTGGGTGGCAAGACGAGCCTGCTGGGCTGGTTTGTCGGTCAGGTGATGCGGGCTACACGCGACCAGGCCAACCCGGCCCTGGCCAACCGGCTGGTGGCCGAGCGATTGGCGGCGCAGGGCCGGACGCCGTAACCGGTCGCAGGACAAGACATGGACATCGCCGGCTGGCAATTCACTCCCTTCATTGTTCCCGTCCTGGGCGCGGCCATCTTTGCCGTGGCCCTGGCGCTCTTCGCCTGGCGGCGGCGCGAGGACGCGGCCGGCACGTGGGTCTTCCTCGTGCTGGTGGCGCTGGCGGCCTGGTGGAGTTTCACGTATGCCCTGGAACTGGCCACGACCGATCCGGACACGATGTTCCTGTGGGTCAAGATGGAGTGGATAACCATCGCTCTGCTGCCCGTGGCCTTGCTCCTCTTCGCGTTGGTCTACACCGGCCACGGCCGCTTCGTCACCCTGCGCAACGTCGCCCTGCTGATGATCCTGCCGCTGACGATGATCACTCTGGCCTGGACAACGCCGGCGCACACGCTGCTCTACGCCGATCCGGGTGTCGTCGATAACGGCAGCTTCATCGCCTTCTACGCCCAACGCGGGCCGGCCTTCTACGTTCACGTCGTCTACGGCTACATCCTGCTCCTCGCGGCCGTTTTCCTGATGGCCCGCGCCTGGCGGCGGGCACAGGGCGAGGCGCGCAAACTGGCCTTCCTCGTCTTGCTGGGGTCGCTGGTGGCCTTCTTCGGCAATATCGCCTATCAGACTGCCCTGCTGCTGGGTCTGCCGGTCTACGTCGACCTGACGGTGCTGGCGTTGCTGCTCAGCATCGTTTTCTTCGCCTGGGGCTGGTTCCGCTTCCGGTGGACCGACATTGTGCCCGAACTAAGAGAGATGGCCCCCGTGCCGGCCGACGCCGACGTGGCCAATCTGGCCCACAATACCCAACTGCGCATCCTCAACCTGGTCTCACTCACCCTGGGGGTGCTGCTGTTCGTGGCCCTGATACCCATCCTGACCCTCCTTTCGCGCGAGGAGGCCTCGCGCTGGCCCTACATGGCCGCCTATGTGGCCCTCTTCCTCATCCTTCTCGTCGTCGCTTTATGGCGGCAGGGGCCATATGGGCTACGAGCAGCCGGGTTGGCGACCGTCTATCTGGGCCTGCTGCTCCTCGACCTGCGCATCAACGGGCTGACCCCGGCGGCCGGCCTGTACATGGTCACCTACGCCGCCTTCGTCGCCATTCTCTTTAGCCGGCGGGCGGCGGCCCTGGGTCTGGTGATAGGCGTGATTGGGTTGCTCGCCACGCCGCCACCGGAAGCGACCGCACCCATCCGCGACATCCATTCGCTGATCTACCTGCTCCTCAGCATCCTCATGACTATCGCCCTTCTGCTGGTGGGCCTCTTCGCCCTGCGCCGCGACAGCCAGACGCTGCTGCGGCGGTCGCGCGAGCTGGCTCGGGCGCTCAATGTCGAGCGCACCCAACTGGAGCAGCGCGTCGCCGACCGCACCCGCGCCCTGGAAGCCAGCGCGACCATCAGCCGGCAGCTCTCCACCATCCTTGAGCGCGGCGAACTGGTGCGCGAGGTCGTTGAGCAATTGCGCGTCGCCTTCGCCTATTACCACGTCCACATCTTCCTGTGGGACGAAGCCAGCGGCCTGCTGAAGATGGCCGGCGGCACGGGCGAAGCCGGCCAGGCGATGCTGGTCATGGGTCACGGCATTGACCCGGAGCAGGGGCTGGTCGGCCGCGCCTTCCGCACCAACAGCCCGGTCGTCGTTGCCGATGTCAGCCGCGATCCCGGCTGGCTGCCCAACCGCCTGCTGCCCGGCACGCGCTCGGAGATCGCCGTGCCCATCAATTACGGCGACGAGGTGCTGGGCGTGATCGACGCCCAGGACAACGAGGCCAACGGCCTCGGCCAGCAAGACGCGCAACTGCTGCAAATCATTGCCGGCCAGCTGGCCGTCGCCCTGCGCAACGCCCGCCTGGTGGCCCAGATTCAGCAGCAGGCCGAACAGGCGGCCCTGATCAACACCATCAACCAGAAGATCGCCCAGACCATCGACATGGACGGCGCCATCCGCGTGGCGCTGGTCGAGTTGTCGCGCGCCCTGGAGGCGGGCAGCGCCGCGGTGCATCTGGACGCCGAGGGAGGCGCGAATGGCCACGAGTAGCCCCGCGCCGGGCGGCCGTCCGCCCTGGCCGGCCGATTCCCTCAGCGACCAGACGCGCGCCTACGGCACGCAGATGCTCTACCGGTTGGGGCTGGCCGTGACTATCAGCGCCGGCGCGTCGCTGCTCATCGGTCTGTGGGCCATGGACAGCCTTGGCCTGTGGCGGCTGGGCGGGCTGGGGCTGCTGGCCGCCGCCGGCGTCGTCGGGCTGAATGTCCGGCGCAACGAATCGGCCGACGCGGGCCGCCGGCCGTTTGTCGTCCTGCTGCTGGTCGGCTTTCTGATGGTCACGCTGCCGGCGGCGTTCGCCGGGGATATGTCCGCGCTGGTCGGCCTGTGGGTAGTGGCCTGGTTCGGCGTGCTGGTGGTCTCGGCCGGGCTGTTGCTCGGCCGCGTCTGGGCGCTGGCCATGACGGTCGCCGGTCTGGGGGCGTTGCTTATCGCGCTGGTGCCGAATGTCGGCCGCGCCGCCGGCCGCGCCGATGCCGGCGCGCTCGTCGCCCTGACCGCTATTGGCCTGGGCGTCTTCGCCTTCGCTCTCAATCTCATCTTCGAGGCCATCGCCCGCGCCCGCGCCCAGGCCCAGGAACTCCAGCGCGGCCTCTGGCAGACGCGGGCCACACTGGAGGGGCAGGTCGAGGAGCGCACGCGGGCGCAGGCCCTGGCGGCCCGCGTCGGCCGGCAACTGACGCGCATCCACGACCTCGATACGCTCCTCAACGAAGCCGTGGAGATGATCCGCGAGCGCTTCGACCTGTACCACGTCCAGGTCTACATGCTCAACCCGGTTGCCGGCGAGCTGGTGCTCAGCGCGGCCACGGGCGAGGCGGGCGCGGAACTGCTGCGGCGCAAACACCGTCTGCCCATCGGCCCCGGCTCGATCAACGGCACGGCCGCCGCCAACCGCCAGCCCGTCGTCGTCGCCCACGCCCGCACCAGCCCCATCTTCCTGAGCAACCCCCTGCTGCCCAACACCCAGTCGGAGGCGGCCATCCCCATGATCGTCGAGGACGAGGTGCTGGGCATTCTCGACCTGCACAGCGCCGCGCTGGAGGGGCTGAATAGCGAGAATCTGGGCGTCTTCACCCTGCTGGCCGCGCAACTGGCCACCGCCGTGCGCAATGCGCGCCTCTTCGCCGAGATCAACGCCACCCGCGAGCAATTGGCCCGCCAGGCGGAGATGCTCACTCAGGGCGGCTGGCAGCGCTTTCTGGAAGATCGGCCGGCCGGCGGCGCGCTGGGCAATGCCGTGCCGGACGACGACAGCGACCGCCTGCAACAGCCCATCGCCGTGCGCGGGGCGACCATCGGCCGGATGGAACTGGCGACGCCGGCGGTGCGTTCGACCCAAGCCCAGCAGCTTGTCGCCGCCGTGGCCGACCAACTCGGCGCGCACCTGGAGAACCTGCGCCTGACGCAACAGGCGGAGACGGCCCTCGACGAGGCCCGCCAGCGCGAGGCGGAAATGGGTCTTATCAACCGCCTCGTCACCCTGCTGGCCGCCGCGCCCGATCTGACCAGCAGCCTGCAAATCGTCGTCGATCAGCTGGCCGAGGCAACCTCCATCGGCCAGGTCGGCGTGGCCATCCTGAACGACAAGCGCACGGCCCTGACCGTCGTCGCCGACCGCTCCAGCAGCCTGAACACCGACAGCGCCGTCGGCGTGGTGATTCCGTTGGAGAACAACCCGGCCACACAAATGGCCATCGCTGAGCGCCGGCCGGTCGTCGTCGAGCACGCCGCCGAAAGCCCGCTGACCGCCTCGGCCCACGAAGTGCTGCGCCATCGTGGCGTGAAGACCATCCTCATTCTGCCGCTCGTCGTCGAGAACGAGGTCATCGGCACAGTCGGCCTGGACGTGGTCGAAGAGGGCATCGAACTGACCAAAGAGCAGCTCCAGCTGGCCGAAACCATCGTCTACCACGCGGCCACGGCCGTGCAGCGCGCCCGGCTGTTCAACGAAACCGAGCAGGCCCGGCGCGACGCCGAGCGCCTCTACGCCCTCAGCACATCTCTGAACGCCGTCCAGGACCTGGACGACATCCTCGACGCGGTGGTCGGCTCTGGCCTGGCCGAGGGCGCGTCGGCGGCGTCCCTGGCGATCGTCGAGACCGACGACGCGGGCCGGCCCGAATGGGCCACCTCCGTGGCCCGCTGGCGGGGCGGCGGTAGCGACGGGCCGGACGCCGGGCGCGACGGTTTGGGCGCGCGCGTCCATCTGCCGGCCGAGGGCTTCATCCGTGACTGGCTGACCAGCGTTGAGGACGCGCTGCTGATCGAGGATTTGACCCCTCTCATCGCCGCGGACGCCGGCGACATGATCGCTCGCGCCACCGGGGCCGGCGCGCGGGCCGCGGCGGTGCTGCCGCTGCAAGTGGGCGAACGCTGGGTCGGTATGTTGATCGTGTCCTGGCCGGCGCCGCGCGCCTTCCCCGGCCACGACCGGCAGATCTACACGTCCATAGCCAGTCAGGTGGCCGTGGCCCTGTCGAACCAGCAGTTGTCCGAGCAGGCCCGCGCCCGCGCCCGGCAACTGGAATTGCTCTCGCGCATGGAGGCCGACCTGTCGCTGGCCTCGACCGAGGATGAGATCTTGCTGGCGCTGGCCAACGACGCGCCCTGGGAAGACGAGCCGGCGCTGGACCTGGTGTACCTCTCCAGCCGCCCCAGCGACGGCGCGCTGCTGGCCCAGCCCATCAGCCGGCTGGCGCACGGCCAGCTGGCGGCCGTGCCCGCCGACAGTGGCATCCCCCTGCGCGCGCTGCCCACCAGCGCCCTGTGGCTGGAGCAGCCGCGCGACCCGTTCGTCATCGCCGACACGGAGACCGACCCGCGCCTCGATGAGGCCATGTGCGCCCAGGCCCGGCGCGAGGGCTGGCGGGCGGCGGTGCTGCTGCCGCTGCGGCGCGGCGGCCAGTGGCAAGGGTTGTTCAGCATTAGCTGGCCGACGCCGCATACGCTGTCACCCGACGAGACTTTCCTGCTAGAGCGCCTACACGAACCGCTGGCCGCCACGATCGCCGGCCGCCGCGCCTATCTGGCCCAGCGCGTCGCCCTGTCCCAGACCGAGGCCCTCTACAACGTCAGCGCTCGCCTGAACATGGCTCAGTCCTACGATGACATCCTGGCCGTCATCCACCAGCACACCGAACTAGGCCGCCTGGCCGACGTCCTTCAGTTCGCCCACTTCGACCGGCCGTGGACGCCCGACCAGGTTCCGGAGAATGTCAGCATCGACGCCCAGTGGCAGCGTGACGTGGCCATTCCCCTGCTGCGCCGTGGCCGCGTCGAGGACAATCCCGTCCTGTCGCTGCTGCGTATCGACCGGCCGGTCGTCTTCGCCGACATCCAGAACGACCCCCGTCTCGACCGCGCCGGCCGGGCCGCGCTGCGCGCCCTCGGCGGCGCGCGCAGCGCCATCTTCGCCCCCCTGGTCGTCGGCGGGCAGTGGATCGGCTACATTGCCCTGCTCTACCGGCGCTTGCCGCGCACCTTTGCCGAGGAAGAGATCGACAGCCTGGCCGCTCTTGTCGGTCAGGTGGCTGTGGCCGCGCAGACGATCCTGTTGCTGGAGCAGACGCGCCAACTGTTGGGTAGCGAGCAACGCCAGCGCCGCATCGCCGATACACTGCTGACCTCAGCCCGCATCATGTCCGAGACGCTCGACGAGACCCTTCTGCGCGACCTGTTGGCCACGCAACTATGCGAAACCGTGCCGGGGGCGCTCTTCGTCCACCTCTATGAGTGGCTGCCGGCCGACAAGCAGTTCCGCCTCGACCGGCGCGTGGAGTTGCCAGAGACGGAGAGCCGCGACCTGAGCCGTTGGAGCATGCCCATCGGCGCGACGTTCCCGGCCGAGGAGCGGCCCGACCTCTGGCAGCCGTTCGCCAACAACGTCGGCGTGGGCCAGGTGCAGCCGATTGCCGGGGTCAAGGCCGAGTTCTATCGCCTGCCGTGGCGCGTCGGCCGCGGGGCCGCGGGCGTGCTGGAGGTCTTTCGCGGCGGGCCGACAGCCGACGAATACCCTGCCCCGCTGACGGCCGACGACCAGCGCCGTTGCGAGGGCATCACCCAGCAGGCGGCCCTGGCCATTCAGAACGCGCAGTCATATGGCCAGACGCAGATGGCGCTGGCCAACCAGGCCCGCCTCTCGGGCGAACTGCGGGCCGTGTCCAACGTCAGTATCGCCGCCGCGGCCACGCTCGACGCCGACCGCCTGCTGGCCGCCGCCGCTGACCTGACGCGGGCCAGCTTCGACCTCTACCACGCCCATATCTATCTGCTCGACGACGCGCGGACGATGCTGGTGCTGCGCGCCGGGTCGGGCGAGATCGGCCGGCGCATGTTGCGCGAGGGGCGGCACATCCCTCTCGACGCCCGCTCCATTGTCGCCCGCGCCGCGCGCGAGCGCGATGTCATCGTCGTGGACGACGTCGTCCACTCGGCCGACTTCCTGCCCCACCCGCTGTTGCCGCAGACACGCTCGGAGATGGCCGTGCCGATGATCGTCGGCGAGCGGCTGCTGGGCGTCCTCGACGTGCAGGCCGAGGAGGCGGACCGCTTCCAGGGCGACGATGTGCTCGTCCACCGCATCCTGGCGGCGCAGCTAGCCGTGGCCACACAGAACGCCTACTACTTCGCCGAGCAACTCCGCACCGCCGAGCAGCTGCGCGAGGTTGACCGCCTGAAGACCGACTTCCTGGCGCGCATGAGCCACGAATTGCGCACGCCGCTCAACTCCATCATCGGCTTTGCCGACGTGCTCCTCATGGGTCTGGACGGCAACCTGACCGAGCGCATGCTCGAAGATGTGCAACTCATCCGCAATAACGGCTACCACCTGCGCGACATCATCAATGACATCCTGGACATGGCCAAGATCGAAGCCAACCGGCTGGAGATCATTTTCGAGCCGTTCGACATCCAGCGGGTGGCCGGCGAGGTGATGGCCATGGCCGCGCCGCTGGCCGAGCAGAAGGGCTTGCAGCTTCATCTGGACATCCCCGACGACATCGACCCGCTGGTGGCCGACCGCACCCGCGTGCGCCAGGTGCTGTGGAACCTGATCGGCAACGCCATCAAGTTCACCGACCGGGGCGATATCGCTATGCGCGTGCAGCGCCAGAACGGCGAAGTGCTATTCACAGTCACCGACACCGGCATCGGCATCGCCGAGGAGCATCTGCCCCACATCTTCGACCAGTTCAGCCAGATCAACCCCGGCCGGCGCGGCTCGATCAGCGGCACGGGCCTGGGCCTGTCGATCAGTAAGAGACTGGTGGAACTGCATGGCGGACGCATTTGGGTAGAGAGCCTGCCCGACCAGGGCAGCACCTTCCGCTTCGCCATTCCGGTCCGCGAGGCCGACCCGGCGGCCGCGCCGGAGGCAGCGCTATAGGCGTTGGCGGCGCTCGTTGTAATACGCGGCGTAACCGTGCTGTGCTTGACTTACTGATGAAGACAAGCGTAACGAGGGAAAGGCGTAATGGGACGCAAACGAGTACTCTGCATTGAAGACAACGAGAGCAACCTGCTTCTCGTCGGGCGCATCGTCGAGGCCGAGAAGCACGACTTCCTGAGGGCCTCCGACGGCAATACCGCCCTGGAGATGATCGCCCGCGAGCGGCCGGACCTCATCCTCCTCGACATCAACATCCCCGGCGTCGACGGCCTGGAGATCGCCCGCCGCCTGCAGGACGACCAGGCTCTGGCGGCCATCCCGGTGATCGCCACGACGGCCAACGTGCTGGTGGGCGACCGCGAGCGCTGTCTGGAGGCGGGCTGCGACGTCTACTTGCCCAAGCCGCTGGACGTGCGCGAGCTACAGGATGTCCTGCGCGCCTACCTCGGCCGCCCCAACGGCCGGCACTAAGCGCCCTTCGCTCTGTCCTCGCCGGCCCCCCGCCCTCGCCCGCCCTCTCGGCTTTCTCTGCACCGCCCACCACCCAGCCAGTCGCCCCAGGACTGCTCCGACAGCCCGATCCGGGCTATGTCATTTCGCCAAGGTGCGCTAAAATCATCGCCGAATGGCCGCCCCATTGGCGGCCCTAAATCGATAGATCTTAGCGAGGCGACATGCGTGTTGCTCTGTTAGGGAACTTGCAGAAGAACGCTCCGACCTGGCCCGGAATGCCCGAGGATCGCTGGGACGACCTCGACTCGGAGGAGACGATCAACGCTATTCTGGTGGCCCTGGCGGCGGGCGGCCACGAGGCGACTTTTGTCGAAGGCAATCTCAGCCTCCTGGAGACCCTGCCCCGCCTGCGGCCCGACATCTGCTTCAACATCTGCGAGGGCCACTGGGGCGACTCGCGCGAGGCGCAGGTGCCGGCCATTCTGGAGATGTTGCGCATCCCCTACACCGGTTCCGGCGTGCTGACGCTGGCCCTGGCGCTGGACAAGCCGATGACCAAGCGCGTGCTGGCCTATCACCGGCTGTCCACGCCCGCCTTCCAGACCTTCGAGCGCGTCACCGAGCCGCTGGACGCCGACATGCGCTTTCCGCTGTTCGTCAAGCCCAGCCGCGAGGGCACGGGCATGGGCGTCACGGCCGAGTCCATCGTCTACGACGAGCGGCAACTGCGCTTGCAGCTGCGCCGCCAGTTCGACACCTACGACCAACCCATCCTGGTGGAGCGCTTCATCGAGGGGCGCGAGGTGACCGTCGGCATCGTCGGCAACCTGACCTCGCCCGTGGCCTGGCGGCTGCCCGAAGATCTGGAAGCGCCGCGCATCTCCCGCGGCCTGCACTTCTTCCCGCCGCTGGAAGTGGACATGAGTCGCTATCCTGAGGAAGAGGCCGGCATCTACACCAGCCGCATCAAGACCGAGCTGGCGCACCAGTTCCACTATCTCTGCCCCGCGCCATTGCCGGCCGAACTGGTGGAGGAACTGAACTGGCTGACGGCGGCCACCTTCCGCGTCACCGGCGGCTTCGATGTCGGCCGTGTCGACTTCCGCCTCGACGCGCACAACAATGACAAGCCCTACATCCTGGAGATCAACCCGCTGCCTGGCCTGAACCCCGGCTACTCCGACCTGCCCCTGGAAGCCCAGGCCGACGGCTGGACTTTCGAGCAGCTTGTCAATCGCATCCTGGACGAAGCGGTCGAGCGCTACGGCCTGACCGAGAACACCATCCCTGCCCCCATCACCGCCTAGGAGTTCCCTTGTCCGCAGGAGAGACAGATGCCCGACAAAGACCCCTCCCTCATGGCCCGTTGCCCCGAATGCGACTCGCGCATCTACTTCGACCGCCGGCCGGACAATGGGCAGATGATCGTCTGCCCGGAGTGTGAGGCCTGTCTGGAGGTCATCCGCAACAACCCCATCCGGCTGGATTGGGCTTCCGAGGAGGGCGAGCGCGCCGGCCCGCTGCCCGCGCCGCTGGACGACTTCTTCGGCTTTGGCGGCCGGGACGAGGAGCGCGACCAGGACAGCAGCTACGGCGAAGACGAAGATTACAGCCGCTACTAGGCTACTAGGCCCGCGGGAGGCGTGACATGGTTCGGCGGGTGGTGAGGGGGATCGGGCTGGCGATGGGGTTGCTGCTGCTGCTGCTGGCCACGCTCGTCGCCTACTGGGCCTTGCGCCCCAACCGCGCCGAGGTCGATCCGGCCCTGGGCGCGGAGGTGTGGCCCGTTGTCAGCGACGGCTGGCACAACTCCAACACCCACCTCATCTACTGGCGCGACGCTTTCTTCCTCGTCCACGCCCGCTCGCGCTTCCACATGGGCAACAGCGACTCGCGGCTGGTCGTGCGCCGCTCGGCCGACGGGCGCGAGTGGACAGAGGTGGCTCTGCTGGGCATGCCCGGCGAGGACATCCGCGACCCAAAGTTCGCCGTCATCGACGACCGCCTCTTCCTCTACGCCCTGCCCAACACCGGCTTCGAGCCGGAGCCATACGGCACTGTCGTGGCCACCAGCGACGACGGCCTGACCTGGTCGTCGTTCACGCCCATTGAGCCACAGGGCTGGCTACTGTGGGAGCCGAAAACGCTCGACGGCCGGACGTGGTACGCCACGGCTTACTGGCACGAGCACGGCCGCTCGGCCCTCTTCCGCTCCACCGATGGCCTGACGTGGGAGCACGTCTCTGACATCCACCAGGGCGACCGCAACGACGAAACGGCCAACGCCTTCCTGCCCGACGGCCGCATGCTGGTGACGGCGCGGCTGGAGGGGGACGATCGCGCCTGGCATCAGGGGTCGCCCAACGCCGCCACCCTGCTGGCCGTGGCCGCGCCGCCCTACACCGAGTGGACGACGACCCGCAGCGCCACGGCCCGCCTCGACGGCCCGGCGCTCTTCACCGACAACGGCCGCGTTTATGCCGTCGGCCGCTTCGACCCGGAGGGCACGGACCAGTGGTACGGCGGCTCCAGCCTGCTGGGCCGCAAGCGCACGGCGATCTACGAAGTGACGCCCGACGCCCTCATCCACCTGTCCGACCTGCCCAGCGCCGGCGATACGTCCTACGCCGGGGCGGTCGTGCGCGACGGCGCTCTCTACACAACCTACTACACCAGCGCCACCGCCCGTGATTACCCCTGGCTGCTGGGGCTGGTGACGCCCAGCGATATCCTCATGGCCCGCGTGCCGCTGGACAGGCTGGCCGCGCTGGCCGATGCGCGCATGCCTTAGCCTGAACATCACCTGAGTCTCGCGCGGCTATCCTTCCCTGCCGTCGCCCGCGCAGCTACACTGGCTGCCTTCATATCCCCGCCGCCGCCCGCGTCCCGCCCCCACCACTGCCGGAAACGTAGCCAAATCCATATCAGCAGAGGAGAGTGAACCATGACCCATCACACGATGGCCGGCCACCACACGTCGGGGATGAGCGCCGACATGCAAGCATGTATCGACTTGTGTCAGGAGTGCCACACGACCTGCCTGGAAACCCTGACCCATTGTCTGACGATGGGCGGCGACCACGCCGCGCCCGACCACATCGGCCTGATGCTCGATTGCGTCGATATCTGCCGCACCAGCGCCGACTTCATGCTGCGTCACTCGGCCCGCCACGCCCTGACCTGCGGCGTCTGCGCCCAGGTCTGCGACGCCTGCGCGGCCGACTGCGAGCGCTTCGACGACGATTTCATGCGCGCCTGCGCCGCGACGTGCCGCCGCTGCGCCCAGGCTTGCCGCCAGATGGCCTAACGCCGTTCCCCGTGGCGCGATTCTCCCGAATCGCGTTCCGGGCCTAGATGAAGAACGCGATTCGGGAGAATCGCACCACGACGCTTGGGCTTTCGCGCCGCACCCCGTATAATCGCCGGCGTGGACCGCGTGCCTGTCTTCACCATCGGCTACGGCGCGCGCGAGATCGACGCCTTCATCGCCGCGCTGCAACGCTACCGCATCGAGTTCCTGCTCGACGTGCGCTCGCGCCCCTATTCGCGCTACAAGCCTGACTTCTCTAAAGACGCCCTGGCGGAGCACCTGCGCCGGGCGGGCATCCGTTACGTCTTCATGGGCGACACGCTCGGCGGCCGCCCGGCCGATCCCACCTGCTACGACGCCCACGACAAGATCGATTACGCCCAGGTGGAGACGCGCGCCTTCTTCCGCGAGGGGCTAGAGCGTGTGGCCCGCGCCCACGAGCAGGGGCGGCGCGTCGTCCTGATGTGTAGCGAGGGCAAGCCGGAAGCCTGCCACCGCAGCGTGCTCATCGGCAAGGCGCTGGCCCGGCGCGGCATTCCCGTGGCCCACATCGACGAACACGACGAACTGCTGAGCCAGGAAGACGTGCTGCCGCGGCTGACGGGCGGGCAACTGTCCTTCTTTGGCGACGATATGCTGCGGGCCACCTCGCGCAAGCGCTATGAGCGGCCGGATGAGGACGAAGATGAATAAGGTCTACACCATCGGCGTCATCGGTTACGACGCCGACGGCTTCTTCCGCGCCCTGCAAGAGGCGGGCGTGGACACGCTGATCGACATTCGCCGGCGGCGGGCGGTGCGCGGGCGCGATTACGCCTTCGCCAACAGCCAGCGCTTGCAAGCGCGCCTGGCCGAACTGGGTATCGGCTACCTGCACCGGCTTGACCTGGCCCCGACGACGAGCGTCCGCACCACACAGCGGGCCGCCGACGAGGCCGCCCACGTGGCCACCCGGCAGCGCGCCGCCCTTAGCCCCGCCTTCGCCGCCGCCTACGAGCGCGAGGTGCTGAGCAGCTTCGACCCGCAAGCGCTGGCCGACGCGCTGCCGGCCGGGGCCACCGTCGCCCTGCTGTGCGTTGAACGCGAGCCGGCCGCCTGCCATCGGTCGCTGGTGGCCGCCCGTCTGGCCGAGGCGTTGGGCGTCGCCGTCGCCCACCTGACGCCCGACTGACCAACACCCTCCTCTCACCTCACC
The DNA here is from genome assembly GCA_019695075.1 of Promineifilum sp. Classification (GTDB taxonomy): domain Bacteria; phylum Chloroflexota; class Anaerolineae; order Promineifilales; family Promineifilaceae; genus Promineifilum. The sequence goes on from JAIBAS010000502.1 coordinate 12,870, forward strand.
CACTGTACTGGAGAAGCCCCATGATCGTCACCATCGTCGCCAAGACCCGCCAAGGCCGCGGCGCGTGCGTCGGCGGCATCACCGCCGACGGCCGCTCCGTCCGCCTGATCGCCTCCGACGCGGCCTTCAACGAGCACTACAATCTGGAGTACGAAATCGGCCAGCGCTGGGAGATCGAGGCCGACCGGCCGGAGAAGATCATCCCGCCCCACGTCGAGAACGTCGTCGTCCGGCATAAGCGCCCGCTGCCGCCGGAGCGCGACCTGCCGGCGCTGATCGCCCAGCACATGCCCATCTACCACGGTGGGCCGCAGGTGCTCTACGAGGGGCGGTTGCAGACCGCGTCCCACGGCGCGCTCTACATCTGTCAGGACGGCGGCGTGCCCGCCCACAGCACAACCTTCTGGCGGCCCGACCGCCCCCTGACGCGCGACACCAGCGGCAAGCGCATCCACTACCGCTACCCCGCCGATGACGGCGGCCAGACGCTGACCTTCGTCGGCTTCCAGGAGCCGCCGGCGGAGATTGCCGCGGGCACGCTGTTGCGCGTCTCGCTGGCCCACTGGTGGCGGCCGGAGGAGCGGCCCGACGAGGAACTGCGCTGCTACGTGCAGCTATCCGGCTGGCTGCCGCCCGGCCATAGCGACGCCCTGGGCGACGCCCACGCCCCGACCATCCACCACGCCGAGGCCGTGGCGACGCCCACGCGCGACGAGGCGCGGGCGACGCTGAAGCGCGTCTTCGGCTACGATGCCTTCCGGCCGCTGCAAGAGGCGATCATCGCCAACGTCCTGGCCCGGCGCGACAGCCTGGCGATCATGCCCACCGGCAGCGGCAAATCGCTGTGCTTCCAGTTGCCGGCGCTGCTCTTCCCCGGCCTGACCGTCGTCGTCTCGCCGCTCATCTCGCTGATGGAAGATCAGGTGATGCAGATGCGCGAGTTGGGCGTGCCCGCCGCCTACCTGAACAGCACGCTGGCCTACGACAGCTACGTCACCATCGCCCGCCGGGTGGCCACGGGCGGGGTCAAGCTGCTCTACGTCGCCCCGGAGTCGCTGCTGCGGCCGGAGACGCTGGCCCTGCTCGACCAGACCGGCGTCGACTGTCTGACCATCGACGAGGCCCATTGCATCTCCGAATGGGGCCACGACTTCCGGCCGGAGTACCGCCAGTTGGCCGCCGTGCGCCAACGCTTCCCCGACGCCATCTGCCTGGCGGTGACGGCCACGGCCACCGCCCGCGTCCGCGACGACATCCGCGCTTCGCTGGGCATCCCCGGCGCGGCCGTCTTCGTCTCCAGCTTCGACCGCCCCAACCTCTTCCTGGCCGTCGAGCCGCGCGTGGACGGCCTGGGCCAGACGCTGGCCTTTCTGGAAAACCACCGCGGCGAAGCGGGCATCATCTATTGCATGACCCGCCGCGCCGTGGACACGCTGACCGAGCAGCTGGTCGCCCACGGCTGGAACGCGCTGCCCTACCACGCCGGACTGGACACGGCCACGCGCCAGACCAACCAGCGGCGCTTCACCTATGACGAGGTAGCCATCATCGTGGCCACGGTCGCCTTCGGCATGGGCATCGACAAGTCCAACGTGCGCTTCATCCTCCACTACGACCTGCCCAAAGACCTGGAGAGCTACTACCAGCAGATCGGCCGCGCCGGCCGCGACGGTCTGCGGGCCGATTGCCTGCTGCTCTATAGCGCGCGGGACACCTTCACGATCACCCACCTCATCGAGCAGGGCGACCCGGCGCAACGCCCCGGCGCAATCGCCCGACTTCAAGCCATGCTGGCCTATGCCGAGACCGACCAGTGCCGCCGCCGGCCGCTGCTGACCTACTTCGGCGAGACGGGCGTGCCGGAGACGTGTGGCCTGTGCGACAACTGCACCGCCGCTGCCGGCGAGCACGTCGATCTGACCACTGCCGCGCAGAAGTTCCTCTCCTGCGTCAAGCGCACCGGCGAGCTATTCGGCGCGAGCCACGTCATCGACGTGCTGCGCGGGTCGCGGGCCGAGGGCGTGTTGCGGCGCGGCCACGACCGGCTGTCCACCTACAACATCGGCGGCGAGTATAGCCGCAAAGAATGGCAGCAACTGGGCCGGCAGTTCGTCCAGAAGGGATTGCTGATGCAGGACATGGAGCACGGCAGTCTGAAGCTGACGGACAGGGGTTGGGCGGTGCTGCGCGGCGAGGCGTTCCACGGCATGCCGCCGCTGGCCGACCGCCGCGCCGCCCGCGCCGCGGTAGAGACGGGCTACGACACAGATCTGTTCGAGCAGTTGCGCGAGCGGCGGCTGCGGCTGGCCCGCGAGGCCGGCGTGCCGCCCTATGTCATCTTCCACGACAGCTCGCTGGCCGACATGGCCCGCTACTACCCGCAGTCGGCCGACAGCCTGGCGCAGATGCAAGGCATCGGCGCGGTTAAGCAGGAGCGCTACGGCGACGCCTTCCTGGCGGTCATCCGCGCCTACTGCGCCGAGCGGGGCATTGCCGAGAAGCCCAAGGCGGGCGCGACGACGCGGGCGACCCGGCCGGCCATCCCCGTCAAGACGCGGCGCGACGAGGTGCTGGCCCTCTACCAGAGCGGGCGCAGCGTAACTGAGATCGGCGAGATCTTCGGGATCAAAGTGGCGACGGTGGCCAATCACCTCTGGGAAGCGGTGCAGGACGGCGCGAGCATCGACCCGGCGCCGCTGCCGGCCGAGACGGGCCTATCGGCCGCCGACCAGGCGCGCGTCCTGCAAGCGTTCCGCGACCTGGGCGCGGAGCGGCTGCGGCCGGTCTACGACGCGCTGGGGGAGACGATCAGCTACGACGCCCTGCACCTGCTGCGGCTCTTCACCGTTTGCACCGCTCTGCAACGGGCGGCCGACTAGGGTGTGTATGCAAATTAGCGCGTTGGCCACGCCCGCCCCGGGCTGAAGCCGCGGGGCTAGTCAACGACGGCCCCTAAATGGGCCTTCAGAGGGGGATGCGCGTTGCCTGAGCCGGCCTCGGCCGGCGTCGTGACGTAGCCCGGTTGCCTTTAGGCCCGGGCGGCCCGGTCGAACAGGCCGGTTCTCTACTTGGCCTACACGCCCTAGACCGCGCTGACCGAAGCCGGCTTCTTCAGGGGGAGCATCAGTTCCGGGTGGCGACCAACGATGTCGGCGAACTCGGCCTGGATGAGCGGCAACTCGGCCTCGTAGTCGTCACCGGGCCAGAAGACGGGGCCGACGCGCATGCGCCGATTGGAGTAGTCGAACTTGACCATCACCAGCGGCACGCGCGCGTTGCGGGCGATGTGGTAGAAGCCGCTGCGCCAGCCCTTACCGTCGTGGCCCTTGCCGCGCGTGCCCTCCGGCATGATCGCCAGCAGGAATTGCTCGCGGCTGTCGAACTCGTCGACCATCTGCGACACAAAATCGCGCGTGCGGTCGCGGTCGAGGGGGATGCCGCCGAACCAGCGCAGGAACCAGCCCACCGGGCCAACAAAGGGCGTGTGCTTCATGACGAAATGGACATCGACGCCCAGCGCCGCCATCGTGAAGGCGGTCATGAAGAAGTCGCCGTTGGACGTGTGCGGCGCGCCGACAAACACCAGGCGCGGCAGATCGGGCAGTTCTCCAACGACGCGCCAGCCCATCAGGCGCATCAGCAGCGTAAACAGGAAGCGCGTCAGGCGGTTGCCGCGGCGGGGGATGCTGGCCCCTAGCGCCGGCAGTTCGGTGCGGCGAAGGTCGTCGTGTGCGGGCTGTGTTGGCTCCATGATCGTGGTAGCTCCTGCGAGCGCCGGGGCGGCCCGGCACGTGGGCAGCGGTTTGACTACACCTGCTAGAACACCGGGTTAGCAAAAAAGTGACGACAGGCTGGAGAGACCTCAGAGGTCTTCTGAGACCTCTGAGGTCTGGCCGACGAGGTCTGGCCGACGCGCACTTCTGGCCCGCCGCGCCTTTTTCCGGCATGATCGCGCCAAACCTATTCGCCAAGGAGCAGCTACAATGACCACCAACAGCTTCGTGCCCGACTGGGCCAGGGGCATCGTCTGGTACCAGATCTTCCCGGAGCGCTTCCGCAACGGCGATCCAACCAACGACCCGACGCTGGCCAGCCTGGAGGGCGCCTACCCGCGCGACCACACTCCGCCCTGGCAAGTACACCCCTGGACGGCCGACTGGTATCAGTTGCAGCCCTATGAGCAGCACAACGGGCGGGACTTCTGGTTCAACGCCCAGCGCCGGCGCTATGGCGGCGACGTGCAGGGCATCCTCGACAGCCTCGACTACCTGACCGACCTGGGCATCGAAGCCATCTACTTGAACCCGGTCTTCCCCTCGCCCTCGGCCCACAAGTACGACGGCATGCTCTACCACCACATCGACCCCCACTTCGGCCCCGACCCCGACGGCGATTGGCGGCTCATGGCCAGCGAGACGCCCGAACAGCCGGAGACGTGGCTATGGACGGCGGCCGACCGGTTGATGTTGCGTCTGATCGACGAGGCCCACCGCCGCGGCCTGCGTCTCATTTTCGACGGCGTCTGGAACCACATCGGCGTCAATTGCTGGGCTTTTCGCGACGTGGTGGCCCGCCAGCGGCAGTCGCCCTACGCCGGCTGGTTCAAGATCCCCAGTTGGGACGACCCCGAAGCCGGCACGACGTTCGACTACGTGGGCTGGTTTGGCGCGCGCGAACTGCCGGAGTGGTTCCAGGACGAGACCGGCGTCGCCGGCGGGCCGCGCGATTACATCTTCGCCGCCGCGCGCCGCTGGATGGACCCCGACGGCGACGGCGACCCGCGCGACGGCATCGACGGCTGGCGGCTCGACGTGGCCTTCTGCGTGCGCCATCCGTTCTGGAAAGCGTGGCGGCAGCACGTGCGCGCCATTAACCCGGAGGCTTACCTGGTAGCCGAGGTTGTCCTGCCGCCGGAGGAGGAGCAGCCCTACCTGCGCGGCGACGAATTCGACGCGACGATGAACTACAACTTCGCCTTCGCGGCGATGGAGTTCCTCGTCGGCGGCGCGGGGGCTACGACGGCGACCGAGTTCGACGCCCGCCTGCGCGAGCTGCGCCGGGCCTACCCGGCTGAGGTCGCCCACGTGATGCAAAACCTGATGGACAGCCACGACAGCAGCCGGCTGGCCTCGGCCATCGTCAACCGCGACCGGCACCCCATGCGCGACTGGCCGGACTATCACCGCCTCTCGCGCGTCGAGGTCACGCCCGACTACGCCACGCGCCAGCCCGCGGCCGCCGAACGCCGCCGGCAGATGCTCGTGGCCCTGTTCCAGTTCACCTACATCGGCGCGCCGATGCTCTACTACGGCGACGAGGCGGGCATGTGGGGGGCCAACGATCCCTGCTGCCGCAAGCCGATGGTCTGGCCGGAGATGCAGTACGAGCCGGAGAGCGTGCTGCCCGACGGCCAACCGCGCCCCCACGCCGACGCCGTCGCCTTCGACCACGACCTCTTCGCCCACTACCAGCGGCTCATCACGCTGCGCAAGACATCGCCGGCGCTGCGGCGCGGCGAGTTCCGCACGCTGCTGGCCGACGACGACCGGCGGCTGTTCGCCTTTGCCCGTGAGACGGACGACGACACGGCCATCGTCGTCCTGAACGCGGATGACCTGATGCAAATCGCCGATCTGGAAGCGCCCGACGGCATGTGGACCGACGCGCTGAGTGGGGAGAGCTACCGGGCCGAGGCCGGGCGGTTGAGCCTGACCGTGCCGCCTGTCTGGGGGGCCGTTCTGCGGCCGGCCAGCCCGTAGCCAAGCCCCGTAGCACAGCCTGTAGCACAGCCTGTTAGGCTGTGGCAGGTGAAGACAGCCTAACAGGCTGTACTACGGCGGCTCCGTAGCACGGCCTGTCAGGCTGTGGCGGGCGAAGACAGCCTAACAGGCTGTACTACGGCGGCCCCGTAGCACGGCCTGTCAGGCTGTGGCGGGCGAAGACAGCCTAACAGGCTGTACTACAGGCTGGGCTACTAACCCGGATTCTGCGAGAAGATCAGCCCGGCATATGGCCCCAGCGAGACCTTGGCGCTGGCCGGCTGGTTGTCGTAGGGGGTCGGCTCGGCGACCACGTCGGTGCTGACCTGGCCCTCGTAGTCGGCGCTATAGGGCTTGGCGTGGCTGTCGAAGCGCAGCGACCACAGCCCGGCGGCCGGGAAGCCAAGGGTGTAGTCAGTCACCGTGCTGTTGGTCATGTTCATGACCACGATGGTGCTGTCGCCGGGGCCGCCGTCATACCAGCGGTGGAAAGCGATCACCTTGTTGGCGCCGTTGACGTGGTAGACGTCGATATGCTGGCCGGTCAGGCCCTTGGTGTGGCCGTGCAGGTTGCGGCGCAGGTGCATCAAGTCCCGGTAGAGGGTGATGATGCTCTCCATCTCCTTGGCTCTGTCCCAGTCCAGCGGTTCGGTATCGACAAACCACTTGTCCTCCAGAAACTCCTGCCCTTGAAAGATCATAGGGATGCCCGGCGCGGTGAAGACCAGCACGCCGCCCATCGTCGAGCGCTTCTTGGCGAACCAGTGGCGGCTGTTGCCCGGCCAGATTTCTTCGGGCACGCGAGCCTTGCCGTTGGCGACCTCGTCGTGCGACTCGGTGTAGACGACGCGCTTAAAGGCGTCGCCGTCGTACTTGGCGTAGAGGGCCGCCTTGACCGACTCCACGTCGCGGAACTGGTCGTCGTTGGTGATGATCGCCGTGCGGATGGGGTGGACGAACTGCGGGTCCCATTGCGCGCCGAAGCCCGCACCGCCCGCGCCCGTGCTCTTCACCAGCCACTCATTGGCCTGCAAATCCTCGGCAATGGTCAGGTGGTTGGGCGCGAACTCGCGCACTTCCTCATTGATCCACTGCATGAAGCTCCAGCCGTCGGGGATGTCGCCGGCGGGGTCGTTGTCGTGGCCGTTGCGGTTGCGGATATAGGCCGTGGCGTCCCAGCGCAGGCCGTCCACCTGGTACTCGTGCAACCACATCAGGGCATTGTCGCGCAGGAATTGGCGCACCTCCGGCCGGCCGTAGTCAGGGCGGGTGTGGCCCCACGGTGTCTGGCTGCGGTCGTCGTTGTAGAAGTAGATGCCGCCGCCGTCGTCCTCTGACCAGCCATCGAAGCGCCACAGGTCGAGGTCGCTCGGCCCCAGGTGGTTATAGACCACGTCGAGGATGACGGCGATGCCGTGTTTGTGGGCGGCGCGGATGAACTCCTTGAAGGCCCGCGGCCCGCCGTAGTCACTCTCCACGGCAAAGGGCAGCGACAGGTTATAGCCCCAGGAGCGGCCGCCGGGGAACTCCATCGGCGGCATGACCTGCACGGCATTGACGCCCAGCGCGCGCAAGTAGGGCAGCTTCTGCGCCGCGCGCCGGAACGTACCCACGCGCTCTTCGTTGAGTGCGTTGAACGTGCCAATGTGCATCTCGTAGATGATCAGGTCGTTCCACGCCGGAATCTGGAAGTTTTCCGTCCCCTCCCAGTCAAACTCTGGATCGTGAATGACGCCGTTGCCCACCGAGTTGGTGACCTGACGGGCGTAGGGATCGATGCGGAAGAGCCGCATATCGCCATTGACCAGCAGGAACTTGTACTGCTGGCCCGGCTTGGCGCCGGCAACGTCGGTGGCCCAGTAGCCGTCGCCCTCGTGGATGAGGGGGTTGGCCGTCTCGCTCCAGTCGTTGAAGTCGCCGACGACAAAGACCTTCTGCGCGTTGGGCGCCCAGACGCGGAAGGTTGTCCCCCTGGCGTGTGAGATCGGCCCCATGCCCGGCTTCATCTTGGGCCTCAGTGCTCTGTTTAGTGCCTTGAACACTTCCTTTCTCCTTGTTATCTGCAATTAGTGGCCGGTGGTCGGTGGCCAGTAGGCCCGTGGTCGGCGGGCGACCGCCGGCGCACCAGAGCCGGAGCGTTCCTCCTGTCCCCTGGAGCCTGGCCTCTCATCCTTCATCCTTCCCACTTCATCCCTGCAACAGCGATTGCGCGCCGTCGATCCAGACCTCCGTGCCGGTGATGTGGGTCGCGGCGTCGCCGGCCAGGAACAGCACCAGGTCGGCCACCTGCTCGGCCGTGCCGGGGCCGCCGTCGGTCAGCGGCACCGCGCCTTCGGGGAACTCGATTGGCTCCTCGGCCGCGGCGAGGCTGCGCTTCTCGGTGTTATCGTCGATCTCCGTCTTGATCCAGCCGGGACAGATGACGTTGACGCGAATCTTGTGCTTGGCCAGTTCCAGCGCGGCCATCTTGGCGAAAGCGACCTGGCCGGCCTTGCTGGAGCTGTAGGCCGACGCGCCGGCGTTGCTGAAGATGCGCGTGCCGTTAACCGATGAAGTGATGATGATCGACCCGCCGTTCGGCTTCAGCAGCGACAGCGCATACTTGACGGTCAGGAACGTGCCCGTCAGATTGACGGTCAGCGTCTTCGTCCACTCCTCCGGCGTCAGTTCCTCCAGCGGCGCCCAGACGCCGTTGATGCCGGCGTTGGCGAAAACGACATCGAGCCGGCCCCACTCGCGGCCGACGCGATCATAAGCCGCCTGCATGGCCGCCGGGTCGGAGATGTCGGCCGCCAGGGGAATGGCCTCGCCGCCCATCTCGCGGATGCGCGTGGCCGTCTTGCGGGCGTTCTCTTCCGTATGATCGAGCGCGGCCACTCCGGCCCCCGCCCGCGCCAGCTTCAGCGCCGCGGCCCTGCCGATGCCCGCGCCCGCGCCCGTCACCAGAGCGACTTTGCCTTCCAGTGTCATGGTTCACCTTCTCGTGCGCGTCCGCCGGCCCGGCCGGCCCGGCTTTGTGACGTTCATTACTCCTTTGAGCATTGAGAAGGATAAGCATTTACGCGGCGGTGGCCATGTACCGTGGATATATTTCTCTGAGAGACACCGGTCAGTGACGAATGGACGACAGACGACAGACGACAGACTGCCATCACTGACCTACTGACCTACTGACCCACTGGCCACTGCTTACTGACCACTACTCCTCCGCCTCCCAATACGCCTGGTCATAAGCCGGCAACTCGCAACGCATCGGGCGCGTCTGGCGGTTGCCGAGGGCATATTCGGCCTGCATCAGCGTGTGGATCTGCGACGTGCCTTCGTAGATGACGCTGCTCTTGGTGTTGCGCAGGTGGCGCTCGACGTTGTACTCGTCGGAGTAGCCATACGCGCCGTGAATCTGCACGGCATCATCGGCGGCGCGGCGAGCGGCCTCGGTGCAGAACCACTTGGCCATGCTCGTCTCGCGCGTGTTGCGCAGGCCGCGGTTCTTCAGCCAGCCCGCCTTCCAGACCAGCAGTTCGCCGGCGTCGATGCTCTGTTGCATGTTGGCGATCATCTGCTGCACGAGTTGGTACTCGACGATGGGCCGGCCGAAGGTCTTGCGCTCGCGGCCGTAGGCGATGGACTCGTCGCGGCAAGCCTTGATGACGCCCACCGCGCCGGCGGCGACGGTGTAGCGGGCGTTGTCCAGCGCGCTCATGGCGATCTTGAAGCCCTCACCCTCTTCGCCCAGGCGATGGCTGGCCGGCACGCGCACGTCGGCCATGTTGATCCAGCCGGTGTTGCTGGCCCAGACGCCCATCTTGCCGTGGATCGTGCCCGTCGTCAGCCCCGGCCAGCCGCGCTCCAGGATGAAGGCGGTGATGCCGTTGGCCCCGCGCTCCGGGTCGGTCTTGGCGAAGACGAGGAAGCGGTCGGCCACGTCGGACAGGGTGATCCACATCTTCTCGCCGGTCAGCAGGTAGTCGCCGCCGTCGCGGCGTGCCCGGCTGGTCATGGCGGCCACGTCCGACCCCGCTCCCGGCTCGGTCAGGCCGAAGCAGGCCAGGCGCTCGCCCGTGGCCAGCGGCGGCAGGAAGTCGCGTTTCTGCTCCTCCGTGCCCCACTGGAAGATGGGCAGCGCATGCAGGCCCAGGTGGACGGCAATCGTCTCGCGCACCGACGAGTCGGCGTACTCCAACCCCTCGGAGACGATGCCCAGCGACAGATAGTCCATGCCCGCGCCGCCATAGCGCACCGGCAGGCAGACGCCCATCAGGCCCAGCGCGGCCATCTGCGGGCGCAGTTCGTGGGGGAAGGTGTGGGTGCGGTCGTGCTCCTTAATGACGGGCATGACCGTCTTGCGCGCGAAGTCGTAGACAGTCCGCGCGATCAGCTGGTGGTTCTCGCTCAGGGTGAAGTCCATGATCCTCTCCTATGGGATAGCTGCCGGGGATCATAGCCGTTGATCGCCGCGCGCGCACCGATTAGGCGCAGAGCTCACGTAAAGACGCTCACGCAAAGCGCTCACGCAAAGGCGCAGAGGAACCAAGACGCAAAGAAGAATCTCTCTTCAATTCTTCTTTGCGCCTTTGCCCCTTAGCGCCTTTGCGTGAGCTTCTTTGCGTGAGCACCTTTTCGCAACGCCTCGGCCGCGAACAACGAAAACGGGCCACCCTCACGCGAGGGTGGCCCGTTGTGGCTGCATTGGAAAACCGAAGGCCCTAGGGCATATTGGCCAGCCGCACCACCGTGCCGCTCAGGTCGGTGTGGGCCTCATACTCCTGGCCGCCGGCGCTGAGCATGACGATCCAGCCCGGCGTGATGGCTTGCAGGCAGGCCTCGTCCGGCCCGCCCAGGCCCAGGCAGCCATCGCTGAACTCGGCCTGCTCGGCCGACACCACGGTGATCTCGTCCGGCGTCAGGCCCAGCTGGTCGGCCAGCACGGCCGCGGCCGAGGCGGTGATGGCGTCGGTCGAATCCGTGCCCATGCCCGCGTCGGCAATGCGCACGTTCGTGCCCGTCAGGTCGGTGTGGGCTTCGTACTCCTGGCCACCGGCATTGAGCATGACCAGCCAGCCGGGCGTGATGGCCTGCGCGCACATCTCCTCCGGCCCGCCCAGCCCCAGGCAACCATCGCTGAACTCGGTCTGCTCGGCCGACACCACGGTGATCTCGTCCGGCGTCAGGCCCAGCTGGTCGGCCAGCACGGCCGCGGCCGAGGCGGTGATGGCGTCCATCTCGCTCGCGCCGGCGCTGTTGCCGGCAACGCGCACTTGCTCGCCGGTGGCGTCGGTGCGAACCTCGTACTCCCGGCCGTTGGCGCTGAGCATGATCGTCCAGCCGGGCGTGAGGGCCTGCAGGCAGCTCTCCGCCGGCCCACCCAGGCCCAGGCAGCCGTCGCTGAACTCGGTCTCTTCGGCCGACAGCACAAGGATGTCGCTCTCGGCGATACCCTGTTCGGTCGCCAGTTGAGCGATGGCGGCGGACGTGACGGCATTGCCCGCGCCCTCGGCGGGCGTTTCGGCCGTCGGTTGCGCCATTTCCGGCGTCGCGGTCAGGTCGCTCGCGCCCGGTTCGGCCCCGGTGGGCTGACAGGCGACCAACAGGGCCAGCAAGAGCGCCAACACCGCGGCAAACGGCTTAAAAGAAGACATGCGTGATTTACTCCTTGTGTCTTGATTTAGGTCAATTGGGCTGTGGTGTGGGCCGTGAAGGACCTACATGGTAGTAAAACGCCGGGGGTGTGTCAATTGTTCCCTCACTCACAGAGGAAACATGACGCATTTCAGAGCTTCGATTTCAGCCAAGCAAGTAGCCCAACGCCTTAAGTCGTTTGCGAAACCTTTGGAGGTTTGAGGACGACACCAGCACCGTCGTACTGTCCAATGGCCGGCATAGTCTCGACAAGGTCGTATCATGTTCAATGACAGTGAGGGCACGCGGCTCCTTCAACTGAATCATGATAGCCGTTTTCCCCTCAGTGAAGACGCCAACGTTCCGCTTCAGCTGCGCCAACCAGTCAATGACCGTCTGGGGTAACAGGCCATGATGGTGTTTCGTCAAGAAACCGGCCAGAAGCTCGAACTCTTGACCAGACTCCACGGCCGTCAATAACTTCTCTACGCTCAACAGGTATACCTTATCTTCTATCGGATCCGCCATCACCTCCAATTGTAGTTGTTCATTTGGCAATAGATCCGTGAGAACATGCAGTTGTAACCCTTCGTCAATCACAAACAAGTCCCGCTGCGGCAGGAGCGTCGGGATATACTCGTCCGCCTGCCCTAACAAGAACTCTCCCCAGTTATTGATACGGAAGTAGAGTAAGCCATCGTGTAAGCTGTATGCGCTATCGATGTACATAACAGAGACAGAGGCGCCCACGAAACTGGCATCCTCCGACACGTAGGCGATATCCACCGCGCCGATTGTCGCCAGATACTCCATGATGACAGCATTAATGTATAGCCCGCGGACAATTAGCCAGTAATCTTCAGTGCCCATATACCCGTAGTCCTTATATGGCCCGGCGTACAGGTTACTCCACTGAGTTGCTTCCACGTCGAAGTCGAAATGCCAGATCTTGATCGCCCGGTAGAAATCATGGATGTCAATCCAGGTATGCGTAGGACACCAGGAAAGCGCCTCGATGATCTTCTCACGGCGGGAAGCGGGCAGCGTTAGGGAAGTACCGCGTGCATTCAGCCCATGAAGCTGGTCAATACGGGTCAGTTCATCAAATGTGCTCTGTTCCGCCCATCTTTCGAACGCCTCAAGGAACACCGCAGGGTCTTGTGTGTGCAGGTATTTACGTCCGGCAGGGCTTAACTTGCCGCCATAGGCGACCAGGTTAGCGCCTTGAGTGAACATGTCCAGGCCAAAAGGGCGTATCACATTACGGCCTGTGATCTTCTCCGGTTCGGGGTGGAAATCACCTGCCACCAGTTGGGTAAGGACCTTATGCACGCTTCCAGCCGTCAGCCGTTTGTTGTTGGAACCCCACTTCAACGCGCCCTGGTCCACCAACTGTAGAAAGGTGAGCAAGTCAGCCCGTCCCGTTATCTCCGTTTCAGCTAGTTCTACGCTGTAGATGTCCCGGTCCTGGATAACGGTTCCCGGCAGCACCTCAACGCCCACCAGTTGAAACCGTTCTAGCGGCAAAACCAGGGCCGTCAAGTGGGGTATCAAGTCGACGGGAATCTGCTCGTTGATCACAAACAGATCGAACAGGACAGGTGTTCGCCGACTGTCGTAAAAGTATCCTATCGGCTGGGAGCGGGGCGGCAGTGCTCCATATTGAGCGATAAAGGCCTGCGCGTCGAACAGTCCTTCGTTGTGGTAGGCGCTGGAAACAGCTCTCTGAGCCAGAGGTTCAAGCTGCTGCCAGGTTCTGGACAGCGTCGCCTTATCAAGCATCTGCCGGCATATATAGTCAACGAGATCGGCTTTGCGGGTGAGCCGCTTGCCACCCAACAACTCGAAGTAACGCTTGAGCGTCTCGCTCGTCCATTGATGTAATGCTTGCTCCATTGTCAACATTCTGATCCACTCCCCTCATTCCCCATGGAGTAAGCGATTCGCATGGCCGTGGCCGAGGCTAAATCGTACGCCTCTGCCAGCCAAAGACGAGCGTCCGGCATGAAGTCCGGATCACCCAGCCGCTCCAACAGGGGATATGGCTCTTCCGGTGTGGCGATGTGCACCACAAACCCCTCAAGTTCCGGGCCGGATTGCCAGAAATCGGCCAAAGATTCATTGAGTGAGGGGGCGCGCATATAGTCGGAGACGAGGGCAGCATCCTTGTGATCCTTCGTCGCGCCCAGAGCCGCCACGATCTCCTCTTGTGTTTTCCCCCGCAGTCGGAACAGTAAAAATGGATCCTCGTCAAACCGTTGCGCCAGAATGTAATGAACCGCTGCTAGATGTTTGCAGACATCGGCCCAATCAGGGCAGTTGCATTCTTGTTTAAGCTCTTCAGTACCCGGGAACAGATTCAATTTCACTGATTGGAAAGCTTCTTCTATGTCCGGCGGCATTTGCCCGGCGAGCAACTGAGCGACGAAGTATGGCCGGTCGGCCAACGCTACCATTACCTTCTTCCATGCCGTCTCCGCAAGCGGTATTATACGGATGGTCACTTTATAAGGTGCGCGTCGAGAACCTTGTACCTTGGCCTTAATCTCACCCTTACTCTCTTCGAGCGCCAGTACTTGCCCTTTGCGAGCATAACTGCGCCCACGCTGCAAACGGCCGCGATCCATTACCTGCTCCATTGCCTCAATCCACCGGCTGGCCCACCAGTTCTTCACAAACTCCCCCTGTTTGCTCCTGGCTTTGATGCCCTCATTGGTCTCAACCGGTCTGGTCGGTTTAGAATTGTGGTACCAACTCATGGTATCCTCCTGAATGGGTGGTCGGGCAATTGCCGGTACTAATCGCGCCGCAGGCTCACCATCTGTCGCAGAGAGGCGGTGCTCATCTCGGTCAGCCAATTTTCCCCACTACCGATAATACTCTCGGCCAGTGCTTTCTTATCTTCAATCATGGCGTCAATGCGCTCTTCCAATGTACCCAGACAGACAAATTTGTGTACCAGCACGTTCTTTGTCTGGCCGATGCGGAAGGCGCGGTCGGTGGCCTGGTTCTCGACGGCCGGATTCCACCAGCGGTCGAAGTGAAAGACGTGGTTCGCTCCGGTCAGGTTCAGTCCGGTGCCGCCCGCCTTGAGCGAGAGCAAAAAGATTGGCGGCCCGTCCGGCTGTTGGAAATGCGCCACCATCGCCGCCCGCTTTTTGGGTGGGACAGCGCCATGCAAATAGAGGGTGGGCACACCAAACCGCTCATGAATAAAGCTTTGTAGCAGCTCGGCCATTTCAGTAAATTGGCTAAAGACGAGCACCCTATCGCCTTCGGCCAGAATCTCATCTAACAGGTCACTGAATCGCTCTAATTTACCGGAACGGTTAAGGTCTTCGCCCGGCCTATAGGCCTTCGTCTCGTGCAAGTAGTGGGCCGGGTGGTTGCATACCTGCTTCAGCTGCATGAGCATGCTCAGCACCAGCCCCTTGCGAGCGATACCGCCTTCATCCTGCGACTCGATGGCGGCCAAGGCGTCGCGTACGACGGCCTCATATAGCGTCGCCTGCTCTTCGCTGAGCTGGCAGTACACCTTCACCTCTTGCTTATCCGGCAAGTCTTGAATGACGGTGGGGTCGGTTTTCACACGGCGCAGCAGAAACGGCCGTGTCATATGTCTGAGCTTTTGTGCGGCATCCTTATCCCCATATTTTTCAATGGGCAGGATAAAATCTTGCCGGAACTTTTTTTGCCCGCCCAAATAGCCGGGGTTTAAAAAGTGCATAATCGACCATAGTTCTGAGAGGCGGTTTTCTACCGGCGTCCCCGTTAACGCCATCCGGAAGTCCGCGGTTAGTTTGCGGATGGTTTGCGCCTGTTTTGTGGTGGCGTTTTTGATGTTTTGCGCCTCGTCGAGAATCACGCCAAACCACTCGATTTGCTTAAGCGTCTCGCCATCTCGCCGCACCAGGGCATAACTGGTAAGCAGCACGTCGCAGGCTTTGGCCGCCTCAATTAGAGCCGCTTCGCGCAGCCGATCTCCGCCCTGATGGACCAGCGTTTGCAGGCCGGGTGCGAACTTTTGCTTTTCCAACTCCCAGTTGGTCACTACGGAGGTTGGGCAGATGAGCAGAATAGGGGCCGGCAAGCAGCCCATCTCTTCCTTAAGTTGCTGGATCATGGTCAAGGCCTGGATGGTCTTGCCTAACCCCATGTCATCGGCGAGGATCACCCCTAAACCCCATCGACTGGCGAAGTAAAGCCAGGAATAGCCGTACTGCTGGTAAGGTCTTAACACCCCCCGCACACCGGCCGGGGTGGACAACAACTCCAGCTTCTCATCGCCTTGTAGCCGGTTCAGCCAGCTTTGCAACCAACTATCAAACTCTACACCATCTACCGACAGGCCATCGCGCTGTGTCTCGCCGCCCAGCCCCAATTGCATGGCTTCAGGGAGCGAGAGAGCGCCCTCAAAATCCTGCTTTCGCCAGAATTTCATGGCGGCCTCGATTTGCTCGGCGTCGAGTTGCACCCATTGGCCGCGAATCTGCACCAATGGCGATTTCAGGGCAACCAGAGCATCAAATTCTTCGTGACTCAGTTCGGTATCGCCCAACGAAAGCTGCCAGCGATAATTGACCAGATTCTCCAGGTTCATGTGACCACGGGAAAACTGCCCGGTCAATTTCGACGTGCTGCTCAATTTCAGGCGCACACCCAGGCGCGTGCCCGGCTTGTTCCACCACGGTGGAACAAGCAAGCCAAAGCCGGCACGTGTCAAATGCGGCGCGCATTGCCGCAAAAAAACGTACGCTTCGTCTGTAGTCAGTGCAGCGCCGGTAGGGGCGCGCTGCTGTAGGCTGCGTTGGATTGGCTGGAAGAAACGGGCCGCGTACCCTAAACCGGTGAGTAGGCGTTCCTGCGGCTGCTCAAAATAGCGATTGAGCGATTGCAGGATACTCTCCTTGGTTTTCCACACTTCCGCGGCCGGCACCAGCAGGCTGGCATCATCCCGTGCTTGCAAGAAGTAATTTAACTGCCAGCTGGTTTCGCTTTTTCCCGTCCGAGTATCCTCTTGCTGGGCCGGCACTTCCAGCCTCAGGGCGACGCGGTACTGTTTGTTGCCGGCAACGGTGAGCGTCCGTTCCCAGGCGCGAAAGCTGCTCGCCAAGTGCTGCATCTGCCCGGCGCTGGCCTGGACGGTGGCGTCAACGGTAAACAACGCTCGCAACCAGGCCGCCGCGGGATCGTTGCCGGCAGGCAAAGAAGGTGCTTGCCTGGCTACCCAATGGCGCATGGCCGCGTCCGTCAGATGGTTCAAAAAGCCATCCAGACTAGCCTGAGGCGAGATGGTTTCGGCTGGGGTGACGGCGTCGGCGCGACAGATGGGCGGCATGGCCGCCGCCAACTGGGCGACCCGGCGCGCTTCATCTTCTCCATCCAGCAGCGGCCGCCAGCGAGATTCGAACCTCAATGTCCTCTGGTCGGGCACTTGAACCAGCGTCGGACGAACCAACTGCCGGGCGAGTAGTTCCAGAGCAAAGGAGAAGGCAGTTTGCCAATAGTGGGCGTCGGCGCCTAAACGCCGCAGCGGCGGCAAATCATTTTGGTGCAAATAGGTCAACAACGACAGTGTTTGGAGTGCGTCCAGAGCCAGACCGGTAATCTCCCATTGGCATAGAGCAGGCGACTCGTCAGCCGCGTCCATCATCTGCCCCAGCTCAGGCGGCAGCAAAGGGCCAAAGCGATTTGTGGGCAGCCAGAGAACCAGGGACTCAACCGGCAACTCGTTTGGCAGTCCCACTGCGGCGATGAACCGGCGTAGTGTCTGTGGATTGGCGATACGCGGGTGAGGTTGCGTTTTCTTCTTGCGTTTATGGCCTATAGACTGGTCGACCATAGCCGATTCCGCCCAAATGAACGAACGGCCATGCAGTTCCTGTTGAACCGGCGTCAGCCAGTGCAGATGCAGAAGTTGCATACGGGTTCCTGTCGGGACACCATGCGAGCCAACCGTGGTGATCTGAGACTATAGGATACACCTTCCAAGGGGCAATCAACAACCGCTAGTTGCTTTGGTGTTCCCCGGGCCAACAAAAAAGACCTCGCCAGTGGAGGTCTTTTGTGTCCGATCGTTGTTCGGTGGACGGGAGCGACGGGGATCGAACCCGCGATCTTCGGCTTGACAGGCCGACGTGTTAACCGCTACACCACGCCCCCTGGTGCAAGTCCGGATACTAACAGAAGTGGCCCGGCGTGTCAATAAAATCGGCCGGGCAATCCACGGTCACGGCAAAGTCGATAGAAGCTCACGCCAAGGCGCGAAGGGGTAAAAGGCGCAAAGAAGAAACGGCCGATGATCAAGCCTCTTCTTTGCGTCCCTTGCTACCTTTGCTACCTTTGCGGCTTTGCGTGAGCGCTTCTTCCTCGCCCTAGGCCGGTATCCAGCTAAGTAATTCGATATTGCGGGCCTCGAATTTGCCGCCGGGGTGACGCGACTCGGCCAGCTCGAACTGGAAGACGTGGTTGTAGCTGGGCAGTTGCTGCGGGTCGATCTTGTCGGGCAGGTTGGAGTCGTGGAAGTAGGCCGTCTCGTAGGGCGAATCGGGGTGCTGGGTGTCGGTCAGCCACAGGCGCGGCCCCATGACGCGCAGGAAGCGCATGAAGCCGTAGTTTGTGCCGTAGCTGAGCTTGTGGAAGTAGCACGTGCCGCGCACGATGGAGCCGAACTCACCCCACTCCGGCGCGTCAGTCACCGGCGCGCCGCCGACCATCGTCGGCACCAGGTCGGGGATGACGTAGCCGGACAGAAAGACGTCGGCCTCGCGCCGCAGGACGGTTGAGGCGTTATCCAGGGCCACGACCTCCACGCGGCAGCCGCGATTCTGCACGGCGGCGACGACGCGGGCAAAGTCGCCGTCGCCGGTCACCAGCAACACGCGGTCGAGGTTCTCTGATTGCAGCAGCATGTCCACGGCCAGGTCCAGGTCGGCGTCGGCCTTGGCATAGCGCTTGCCGTTCTCGTCCTCATACCAGTGGACTTCCTTAATGATGACCTTGTAGCCGAAGTCGCGCAGCAGAGCGTAGAAGCGTTGGGTGTTCTTTTCGTAGACGGCGTCGGTGCGCGCCCGGTCGGCGTCGAAGCTGACGTAGGCGTTGAGGCGGGCCAGTTCGGCGCCGTCGCGGCAGGCGAATTCGCGCAGAACGTCGTAGCGCATGCGGTAGCCGCCGTTGCGGTACATGTTGGCGGTGTCGACGTAGACGCCGACGCGGGCAGTTGAGTGATTGTCGGGCATAGTATTGGGGGGTATGGGTAAGTTAACGAATGGGATGGTACTCGATTGGCGGGCAAGATCGATAGGGTTTTCCCAGGCGGCCCACCGGATGGGGATTATAGCGCAGAGAAGACGGGAAGGCATGAATGGCTTGACATTCCTGAGAGAATCGTCTACACTTTACTTTGTAAGTTCATTTAACTTACTAATTGTGCGCTCAGACAATGGACAAAGCGACCCGCAGCCAAACCCGCCACCACAACAGTCGTCTCGTCTTGAAGACGATCTACGACGCTGGCGAGATCAGCCGCGCGGAGATCGCCCGCCGCACCCACCTCACCCGTCCAACCGTCTCCACACTGGCCAACGGCCTGCTGGAGAGCGGCCTCGTCATCGAGACTGGCCCCGGCCCCTCGGCCGGCGGCAAGCGTCCTACCCTGCTATCGATCAACGAAGATGGCCCCTGCCTGCTGACGCTCGACCTGAGCGGCGACGACTACCGCGGCGCGTTGGTGACGCTGCGCGGCCATGTCATCCGGCGGGCGACCCTGCCGGCGGCGGCGAGGCGAGGCGAGGCGGCGCTGGCCTGCGTCTACCAACTGGGTGACAAGCTGTTGCCCACCGGCCCGCTGCTGGGCATCGGCGTGGCCACGCCCGGCCTGGTCGATCCCCATCGGGGCATTGTCCTGCGCGCCGTCAATCGCGA
Organism: Promineifilum sp.; assembly: GCA_019695075.1. GTDB lineage: Bacteria > Chloroflexota > Anaerolineae > Promineifilales > Promineifilaceae > Promineifilum. The sequence continues at coordinate 32,171 of JAIBAS010000502.1, forward strand.
TTGGACCGACGTGCCCCTGGGCCAACGGCTGGCGGAGCGCTACGAGTGCCCCGTCCACGTGGCCAACGACAGCCACATGGCCGCGTTGGCCGAATACACCTATGGCGACGCCCCCGGCGGCGGCAACGTCATCGTCATCCGCGTCGGCCAGGGCGTCGGCGCGGGCATTATCCTCAACGGCCGCCCCTTCTACGGCGACGGCTACGGCGCGGGCGAGATCGGCCACGTTGTCGTCGATCCCGGCGGCGCGCTGTGCAGCTGCGGCAACCGCGGCTGCCTGGAAACGACGAGTAGCATCCCGGCGATGCTGCGCGAG
>JAIBAS010000400.1 GCA_019695075.1 Promineifilum sp.
CGAAACGCTCCAGGAAGAGGGCGTGGCTGTCGTGGCGCACCGGCTCGGAGCAGTTGACGAACAGGCGCATGGAGGCGACCGAGAGGCCGTCGGTGTCGCGGCGGCGGATGCCGCGGGCGCAATGGTTATAGGCGAAGTTGGGCAGCCAGCACAGCGTGGCGTGGTAGTCGTGGATGGCGCGAAAGAGAAGGGCGGGATGCTGCACCCAGTCGAAGGGCGACATGAGGACGAGTGGTACGCCCTGGAGCAGGGGTAGCAGGAAGCCGGCAATGAGGCCCATGTCGTGGTAGAGGGGTAGCCAACTGGCAACCACGTCATTTTCGTGTAGCGACAGGGCGCTGCTATAGGCGGCGACTTGATTGAGCACGGCGGCGTGGCTCAGGGCGACGCCCTTTTGCAGGCCGGTTGTGCCGCTGCTGTGTTGCAGGAAGGCGATCTCGGCCGGCGGCGGTGCTGCGCGCAACCAGGCAGGCTGCGGGAGGCGCGGGCCGGCCGAAACCGCCTGCACGCCGGCCGAGCCGTAGACCGGGCAGGGCAGGCGCGGACGCAGGATGGGGGCGAAGTCGTCGGTTGTCAGCACCGCGGCGACGCCCGACAGCCGCGCCAATTCGGCCATACTGCTCATATACACGTCCGGGTCGAGCTTCTCGGTCAGCGTCGGGAACATCGACGGGATGGCTCCCAGCCGCAGCGCGCCCCAGAAGGCGAAGATGCTCTCCAGGTTCTGCGTGTGGGCGATGACGACGAGATCGCGCGAGCGGAGGCCGAGTTCGTGTAGCGATGCGGCCGTAGCCATTGTGGCTTGGGCAAAGGCGCGGCGCGTGACGGTGACGGGCGGCTGGTCGCTGCTGACGTAAATGATGGCCGGGCGCTCATCGGCCGCGCGCAGCGTCTCGGCGTCGAGAAGAGTCGTGTAGGCGTCACGAGTGGTCAGGGTTAGCATCGGGCGTGTCAGAGAGAGAGCTTAACGCAAGGGCGCAAAGAAGCGAGGACGCCAGGGGAGCGTTCTCGCCGCGCTGATGGGTTGGGTGGGGGCGGCATTAGCCCTTCAGGACGCGAGCGACGATCTGGTCGAGCGTGTTCATGCGGACGACGGTCAGTTCGGGGTCCGGAATGTAGACGCCGAACTCGTTCTCGATGAAGACGGCCAACGTGGCCAGGGAGAAGGAGTCCATCAGCCCGCCGGTGATGATGCCTTCGCTGTCGGTCAGCGGGTAGGTGGCGTCGCGGATGAGTTCACGGGTGATGTAGCTGCTCAGGGTGGCGCGGGTAGTGGCTTCGTTCATGGGCCGTGATTGTGGCGGATTGTGGGGGTGGATGCAACTCGTCGTACAGCCTGTCAGGCTGTCGTCGCCGGCTACAGCCACAGCCTGACAGGCTGTGCTACGGGCTGGGGGCGGCGATGTGCGGCGCGCGGAAAATGGCGCTAAGATAGAGACGTAGGAGCGTATCGTTAGGCCGAGTGCGGCCGGTGGGTGAGACATGGCCATGCGCGCGGAAGAAGAGACAGACACTCCTGAAAATGGCGGCAACCGGTGGACGTTGCCCGATTGGTTGCGCACGCCGGGCGGCCTGGCGCTGATCATCTCGGCGTTGTTGGCCTGCCTGGCGATGTGGACGATCTGTAGCGAGCTGGGCCAACCTTTCGGTGGCTATATTTCCTATGGCTTTACGGAGAACCGCCCCAGCTATGTCGCCTCGGAGACGCCGGGCTGGTGGCCGGTGCTGGCCACGGGACAGTTGACGCTGACCGATGACCTGGTGACCATTGACGGCCGGCCCTACATGGCCAACGTGCGGCGCGTTTATGCCGCCGCCGCGGCCGAGGGGCGCATGGTCACCGTGCTGGCCGTAGACCGGGGGACGGGCGCGGAACGCCTCGTGACCATCGAGCCGACGCCCATCGCCGCCGCCGATATTGTTGACGTGAAGTTGCCGGAATCGCTCATCGCCGCCGCTTTCTGGTTGCTGGCCCTGCTGGTGCTGCGCGCCCGGCCGGCGGCCATCACCAATCAGGTCTTCGCCGTGGCGGCGTCGGCCGTGGCCATCCACCGGGCCGTCGCCTTACCCTCGCTGTTCTTCGACGGCCAGCCCCTGCAAGTGGCGGCCACGTCGGGCCACCTGATCACCGCCGGGCTGATTGGCCCGCTCCTTGTCCATCTGGCCCTGGTTTTCCCCACGCCGTTGCCGCGCCGGCGGCCGTGGCTGCTGCGCCCGCTCTATGCCCTCGGTCTGGCCAGTGGGATCGTGGGGGCGGCCACGCGCCTGCCGTGGTCAGTGCGCGTGCCCTTGCCGGTGACGCTGGCCGTGGGCGACGGCTCGTATTTGGTCATGCTGCTGTTGTTGCTGGCCGGCGTCTTGGCCTTGTTCGGCCGCCTCATCTGGTCGTGGTTCAACGAGCGTCGCACGCGTCGCCAGCGACGGGCCACGGTGATCATCCTGGTCGGGCTGTTGACGGCTCTGCCGCGCGTGGTGATCATGTTGCTGCCCTTGTTGCGGGGCCTCGATGACACCATCGCCACCTACTGGCAAGGGCTGGACCTGCGTTACCTCCTGTTGGCCATCCCCATCGCCTTTGCCTACGTCATCATTCGCTATCAAACCTTTCAGGCGCTTTCGACGCTGTTCATTCTGGTGCTTGTTCTGTCGATCAGCGGCGCGCTGGCGGCCGTCGGCGCGTGGGTCTGGCAACTGACGCAGCCGCCGGGGTTGCTCGAGACGCGCCCCCCGTTCGCCCTGCTGTTTGTGTTCATCTTCCTGGGCAGCTTCCTGTGGAGCGTTCAGTTGCCACAGGGGCGCTGGCTGGGCCGGGCGTTTCATTGGGAGGCCAAGACCTATGACGCGGCGCGCATGTTCGGCCGGCGATCGATGGACACGGCGGACGCGCGCGAGCTGCCGACCGTCCTGACCCAGGCGCTGGTGGAGGAAATGGCTCTGGAACGGGCCGCGCTCTGGTTGCGCGGCGACGACGGGCGTTATGCGTTGGCGGGCGGCGCGGGCGATGCCGGGATGCTGCCGCGCGACCTGGCCGGCCCGGCGGCCCGCGAGACCTTTCCCGAACGGGCGTTGCCCG
>JAIBAS010000074.1 GCA_019695075.1 Promineifilum sp.
TACTGGCCTTCATCGACGCCGTCACCGATCCCGGCGACCCGTTCTACGTGCCCCCGGCCGAACGGCTGGCCGTCTTCGACCACGACGGCACGCTATGGTGCGAGAAGCCGCTGATGGTTCACATCTACGCCCTGCTGGCCCGTTACCGCCAGTTGGCCCGTCGCGAGCCGCTGCGGCTGTCGCGCCGGGCGCTGCGGGCGGTCTTCGCCAACGACCACAGCGACTTCGACAACGTCTTCCAGCGCAGCGAGTGGGCCGAGATTCTGGGCGATCTGGCCGGCGTGCCCTTCAGCGAGATGAGCGACGCCGACTTCGAGGCCTGGGTGCGCGACTGGGCCGAGCACTGGCGGCATCCGCGCTTCGGCGTCGGCGTGCGCTGGCTGGTCTACCGGCCGATGGTCGAGTTGCTGCACCTGCTGCAAGCGCGCGCGTTCACCGTGGCCGTGACGACGGCCGACGAGGCCGCGTTCGTGCGCGTCCTGTCGACCGAGCTATACGGCGTGGCTCCCGGCCGCGTGCTGGGCAGCAACTTCGTGCCTCGCGGCAGCCGCCTTGACCCGTCGCTGCTGTTGCGCGGCTATCACCCCGACTTCTTCCACGACGGCGAGGACAAGCCGCGTTGCATCGAGCGCGACCTGGGCCGACGGCCGCTGCTGGCCGCGGGCAACAGTGACGGCGACCTGGCCATGTTGCGCTGGACGGCCGAGGGGCAGGGGGCGCGCCTGCCGCTGGTCATCCGCCACACCGACGCCGCTCGCGAATACGCCTACGACCGCCGCGCCGGCCGCCTGCTGGCCGAGGCCGCCGCCCGCGGCTGGCCGGTCGTGGACATGGCGCGGGATTGGAAGGTGGTGTTTGGGGCGACGGGGAAGGGGGAGGACGACGGACGACGGACCACAGACCGCTGACCGCCTGCCTTCTGGCCGTGGTCTATCGTCTGTCGTCCCTCCAGCCACTGCCCCTAATTATCACTCCCCCTGTCAACCGCTTTACAGCGCTCTCTGGCCGGACGTGTATACTGTAGCTAGGGGAAAAGCAGCTGCTCTCCCCGGCAAACGAAGTATTGGAGCCGGGTTGTATTGCCTAGCCACGGGCCTGCGGGAGATGTCGCCCTCGCCTGCCCATTCGTCCGTCGCCTGGTTCCGCCAATCAGCGGTCGCCGCGGCCCAACCCGCCGCCCCGACCTATGTAGCCCGACTCTTGTGTCGGTCTATAGGAGCCACAAACCCATGAACCGCAAGCTGATTTTCTTCATCGCTCTGCTGGCCTGCCTGGCGCTGCCGCTGGGCCATCTGGCCGCGCAGGGGAACGCGCCGGCCGCGGCCGAAATCGAGCCGAACGACACCCCGGCCCAGGCCACGCCCATTGCCCTGGGCCTCACCACCGCCAACAACGACTCGGCCGCCGACGTGGACTGGTTCAAGCTGAACCTGACCGCCGGGCAGTCGCTCCACATCGAAATGGCCGAGGGCTGTAACGTCGACCTCGAAAACGAGCTGGGCATCTACAAGCCCGACGGCACTCCTCTGGCGACGGGGGCCTGGCTGCTGTCGGAGGTGATCATCCCCACCACCGGCCTTTACACGATCCGGGTCACCAATCCCGATGATTATCAGGAGCAGCTGGGCGGCTACCAGTTGGCCGTCTTCCAAAACTCGGCCGGCGAGCCGAATGACAGCTACGCTGATGCCACGCCGCTGGTCTTCGGCGGCACGGTCAATGGCGTCGCCGATTGGCCGGGCGACTATGACTACTATACCTTCCAGGGCCTGGCCGGGGAGATGGTGCACATTACCCTGACCAACCCGACGACCTACCCCTATCCCAACATGCGCCTGGCGCGCGACGACGGCAGCTACTGGTCGCTGTTACCATCAACCGAGGATAGCGGCGTCAGCACCTTCACCGTGCTCCTGCCGGTGACGGGGCGTTATGAGCTATACACCTTTGTCGATGGGCTGGGTTGCTACAATCATCTCACGTCGCCGCAGCCCTACCAGATCACGCTGGAGCGGCTGGGCCTCTACGTGGCCGGCAACGGCACGGGCAAGGCCGGCGGCGCCAACGGCGTGCCCTTCGGCCCCAACGACATCCTCGTCCGCAACACGGCCGGGCAGTGGCGCAAGGCTTTCGACGGGGAGGACGTCGGCCTGACCAAGCCCATCAGCGGCTTCGAGTTCATGGACGACGGCAGCCTGCTGATGGCCGTGCAAGCGCCGCAACTGCCGGGCGTCGGCGCGGTCAGGCCCCAGGACATCGTGCGCTTCACGCCCACCCAGCTGGGCGACAACACCCAGGGCGCGTTTAGCATGTACCTGCGCGGCGCTGACGTGGGCCTGACGACCAACGCCGAGCGCATCGACGCCATTGGCCTGACGCTGGACGGGGCGCTGCTGGTGAGCACGATGGGCAAGGCCACCGTGCCGGCCGCCGCCGGCGGCACGCTGACCGCGGCCGACGAGGGCATCCTGCAATACGCGCCGCCGGGCAAGTGGGTGTCCTACTTCAGCATGGCCGACTGGTGGTTTAGCGACTATGCCACCTTCGCCGCCGAAAATATCACCGCCATGACCCGGGCCACGCCGGAGCACCGCATCAACGGCTACACCATCGACCTTTTCATCACCCTGACCAGCGACTACCGGTTCTATACGAACGGCGACCGGTTTCTGGCTCGCAAGGGGGATGTGATCGGCTTGCATTGGCAGCACGGCCTGGTTGAGGACGTGAAATGGGGCATTGCCCGCGGCGTGCTGGGCTTCCCAAAGCCGATCAATAGCCTGTCAATTGGGCCGGAGTGGGGGAACAATTAGGAATTACGAACGAGGGGGTTCCGAATTCGTGAATTGCGGATGAAGGAGTTAGGAATTACGAATGAGGGGCTTCCTCATTCGTAATTCCTAATTCGTAATTGCCTAGGCCACCTGGTGGATGGCGCAGAAGTCGCTGCCGTCCATCGCCGGGCGCTTGCAGCGCGTGCCGGCCTTGGTGATGGCGGCGCACTGGCGTTCGGGCAGGGCGTCTTCCAGGGCCGCGGCGGCGTCCTGGGCGCGGCTGCCGGCGGCGTCG
>JAIBAS010000172.1 GCA_019695075.1 Promineifilum sp.
GACGCCCAACACTGACCAGGCCGCCCTGGCGGCCCAACTGGCCAACGCCGGCGCGGTCTTCTTTACCGGCAACGACGCGGCCCTGATGGCCGACCTTGTCGCTGCCATGCGCGCCGCCGGGACGGACGCGGCGCTGCGCGACTGGTGGCTGGGCGGGGGCGTGGTTTTGGCCGACCGCGCCGCGGCCGCGGCTGTGGGCACGGCCATGAGCGCCGAGCCGACGCCCACCAGCGGCAACGTCGAGTACCAGTCCAGCGATAGCTTTCTGACGGGCTATATCAACATTCAGCCCGGACTGGGGTTGCTACCGGCGGTGATCGAACCGCGTCCGCTCTATGACTATCTCTACGGGCGTATGGTCAGCCACGTCATGGCCGCGCCGGACATGGTCGTCGTCGGCATCGAGCGCGGCGCGGCCTTGCGCGTGACGCCGGCCGAGGCGGCGATCATCGGCGACGAAGCCGCCCTGGTGCTCGACGGCCGCTACGCCGCCACGCTGGCCGTGGGCGACAACGACGCCTTCGCCGCCACCTGGCTGCTGCTGGACACGTTCCCGCCGGGAACAGCGCTCGCGGCGCGATGAGCGCCGGCTTCATCGCCCTCGTTCGGTTGGCCCGCCCACTATTCCTGGTGGGCGGGTTTGTCTTCTACGGGCTGGGCGTGGCCATTGCTCGCTATGAGGGCGTGTCGTTGCGCCTGCCGGCTTTGCTCTGGGGCCAGTTGGCGGTGACGGCGGCGCAGCTCATGACCCACTACGCCAACGACTACTTCGACCTGGCCGCCGACCGGGCCAATACCACGCCGACGCGCTGGTCGGGCGGTAGCCGGGTATTGGCCGAGGGGCTGCTACCACCGCACGTGGGCCTCTGGGCGGCGCTGGTCTGCGGCGGCGTGGCCCTGGTCGCCATCGTCGCCGTGGGGATCATCGCCATGAGCGCGGCGGCCGTGGCCCTCTTGCTACTGGCGCTGGCGCTGGCCTGGTTCTATAGCGCGCCGCCGGCCCGGCTGCACTCGCGCGGCCTGGGTGAGTGGACGGTTGCCGCCATCGTACCCGTGCTGACGCCGCTGGCCGGCTACACCATCCAGCGCGGCGTGCCCGGCTGGCTGCCACTGCTGGCGGTCGTGCCACTGGCCTGCTTTCAGGTGGCGATGATTATCGTCATCAACTTCCCCGACGCTGCCGGCGACCGGCAGGTGGGCAAGCGCACACTGGTGCTGCGGCTGGGCGGCGAACGCGCGGCGCGGCTGCACCCGGCCCTGTTGGCGCTGGCTTACCTGTCGCTGCCGCTGCTGGTCGTGGCCGGGCTGCCGCTGCCTGTGGCCGTCGCCGTTCTGTTGCCACTGCCGCTGGCCGTCTGGCTGGCCTGGCAGATGTCGCGCGGCGCGTGGCGCCGGCCGGCGGCGTGGAACGCCCTTGGCTTCTGGAGCATTGGCCTGCTGATGTCGTCGGCCGGACTGGAATTGGTGGCCTTTGTCTTCGCGACGACGGGCGCGGCCTGGCTGCCCTTCGGCTGAGGGCGCGGCGCATTAGCGCAGGCGCGTCGTGCGGGTGACGTAGATGCGTTGCCCCGCCAGTGGTGAAATAATTATGGCAGTGCGACCCTTCATGTTTGCCAATGTTCTACTCGCGCCGGCCGCGCCACAACAGGGTGGGGCGGGGCCGCTGTCATTAGGCCTGCGCCTCGACGGCGGCGCGGTGTACTGGGGCGACGTGATCCTGCCCGCCGGCCCCGAGCGCGCGGCGGCCGTCTTGGCCATCTACGCGCTGCGAGAGCGTATTGCTGCGGCCCTGGGCGGGCAATCGCCCGACGGCCTGGGCGACCTGTCTCAGCGCGTGCGTGCGGCGAGTGGCGACGAAAGCGCGGCCGGCGAGGCTCTCGCCGTGGCGACGCAGTGGGCCTATCTGGCCGCCCTTCAGGCGCAGCCGGATGCGGCCGGGCAATTGCGCCGCGAGTATGGCCTGCCCGACGACGGCGCTATCCCGGCCGTCTACGCCGAGATCAGCGACTACGCCGCCACGGCCGAGCGCATCGACCGACTCCTGGCCCTGCGGCCGGCGGCCATTGGCTACCGCCTGACTGCTGTGGGCGACCTGGTGGCCGCGGCTATCGGCGAGAGGGCGGAACACTTGCAGCGCTTCGTGCGTGAGCTGGGGCGGCGCGCCGACATGTTGGCCCCTGGCGAAGGCTATGCGCCGGCTGTCTACCTTGGCCTGAACGGGGCGCTGGGGCAGTTGGCCGGCGACCCGGCGCGCCACATCGGCAAGGTGCTCGGCCACGTTGTCGGGTTGCAAGACGCTGCCGGCGAGCGGCAGCTTTTCCTCGAAGAGCCATTCCGACTGGACGAGACGCTCGTCCAGGTCGCCAATCTACACCGGCTAAGGGACTTCATCCGCCGCACGCCCAGTTCGCTGCAACGGGCCAAGCCCACCCAGGTAGTCGCGCCATGTCCGCTGACGGCGGACGAGGCCCAGGTTTATGCCGACACCGGCGCGGTACATGGCCTCGTCGCCGACGCCAGCGGCGACCCGCACTGGCTGCTCACTGGTCTGGCCCGCGCGCGGTCGGCCGGGCTGGATGCTTATTGGCGGCTGCCGGCCAGGTCTACACCGCGGCAGATCGTCTTGGCGGTCTTCCTGGCGCGGGTTACGTCGTCGCCAGCCATCCTTGTCAGCGGCGACGACAGCGATGTAGGGCCGGCGCTGGTGACGCGCCTTCTGGCCGAAGCGGCGACCGAACGATAGCCGTAAATTTCGTGTAGTATATCAATCCGTATATTTGAGCAGGCGCAAACAGGGGAGGGGGCGCTACTCCTCATCCAGCATCGCCAGTAGGCGTTCGTCAACAACCAGCGGCCCGTTGGGATCGTTGAGCGCCTCCTTGGGCGAGACATCGAGATTGTCCAGCCACTCGGTGACGACCTGCACGCCCAACACCGGGGCGTAGATGTTGCGCGTCGTGGTCACGTCGGCGTGGCCCAGGAACTCCTGCACAACCTCCAGCGGCATCCCCGCGCGCAGGAGTTGCGTTGCCCGGTAGTGGCGGAAGTCGTGGGCCGACAGGCTTTCGTGCAGGTGCAGGGCGTGGACGGCGCGCTTGACCACCTTGTGGACGGATGTGATGCTCAGCCGGGCGCTGGTGGAATTGCGGCTGTGGGAGACGAACAGCGCCGGGTTGCCGTCGGTGCGCTCGGCCAGGTAGGCGACGACGGCCTGGCGAGCGTACTCGCGAATATGGAGTGTGCGCCCCTTGTTGCCCTTGCCGATGATGGTGGCATAGGCGGCCCGGCCGTGGCCGACGTTGGCGCGGTTGAGCGAAACGACCTCGGAGATACGCGCGGCCGTTGAGTAGAGCATCTTGACGATGGCCCGATCGCGCAGCAGCGACAGGCGGCGGTTGTAGACATCGTTCTGCGGCGGCAGGGGCAGCCCGTCGTAGTAGGCCACGATGCGCGGAATGTCCTGCCGGGCAATGTCTAGGTCGATGACCGCCTCGGCCTGATTGCGTTCGATCTGCCGCCGCGCCATTTGCCGCTGGAGCTTGCCCAGTTGGACGGTGTCGGGCAAGCGGTCGTAGCCATCGAGGAAGTTGAGGTAGCCGGCCACAGCGGCCATGTAGGTCGTCACCGTGGCCCGCGAACGATTGGCCAGCAGCCAGTTGCGGTAATCCAGGATGATATCCGTCGTCAACCGGTCGGGCCGCAGTGGCCAGGCGTCGGTCTTGGCGTAGCCGGCGCGGCGGAAGTGCTGCAACCAGTCGGCAAACAGGCGCAGGCCGCTGCGATAGGTGGTTTCGGTCTTCAGGCTCTGCGCGCCGGCCTCGCGCAGGAAGGCATCTTCGTCCAGCCAGGCCGGCCCTTCGGGCACCGGCCGCTCGGAGATGGGTAGGAGTGTGTTGGTTCGGGTCATGGTCGTCTATTCATACCGGGGTAGGGCAAACGCCGGCTTGCTGTCAGCCACTATCCATTATGTCAACTCTCATAGTATAACTAAGGTACATTAGTCACATTGTAAGCGCTGGCGAACAATATGTCAAGTAGCTGCCCCATTTGACATTCGCGCCCTTTAATTCGCGCGTTTGGCCCCATCGCGGGTAAAATTGGTTCCTGGTCGGTGGCCACCGCTGCGCTGGCATCGCCGAATGAACCACCCTGTCACAACTGGAGTCGTGCATCATGAGCGAGACACTTCTAGACCCTGGCGCCATTGAGGCGATTGTCGGCGGCTACCACGGCGCGCCCTTTGATATTCTCGGCCCCCACCGCGCCGGCGATGATTTGGTCATCCGGGCGTTTTTGCCCGAGGCAGAGAGCGTTGGCGTCATCCTTGGCCCCGGCGACCCGCGGCCGATGGAGCGCATCCACATCACCGGCCTTTTCGAGGTGACGCTGCCCAATCAGGACATCGCTCCCTACCGGCTGGCCGTGACCGACCGTTCAGGTCAAACACAACTATACGAAGACCCGTATAGTTTCACGTCCACGTTTGGCGGTCTGGACGCTTACCTGATGGGCGAAGGCACGCATCAGCACATCTACGAGCGCCTTGGCGCACACATCATGGAGCTTCGCGGCGTCAGCGGGGTTCACTTCGCCGTTTGGGCGCCCAACGCCCAGCGTGTCAGCGTCGTCGGCCCGTTCAACCAGTGGGACGGCCGCCGGCACCCCATGCGTTTTCTCCACGACAACGGCGTCTGGGAGCTGTTCATCCCCGGTCTGGGCGAAGGGACGCTCTACAAGTACGAGATCAAGACCCACTACCAGGGCTACATGGTCAGCAAGGCCGACCCGGTCGGCTTTGCCAGCGAGATGCGGCCAAAGACCGCTTCCGTCGTCTGGGACATCGACAAACACCAGTGGGGTGACGCCGAGTGGATGGACAACCGCGACCAGCACCAGGGATTGCGCTCGCCCATCAGCATCTACGAACTCCACATCGGCTCCTGGCGGCGCAAGAACGGCTGGGAATGGCTGACTTACCGCGACCTCATCACCGAGCTTATCCCCTACGTCAAGGAACTGGGCTATACCCACATCGAGCTTTTGCCCGTCGCCGAACATCCCTCCGATAACTCGTGGGGCTACCAGGTGACCGGCTTCTACGCCCCCACCAGCCGCTACGGCACGCCCGACGACTTCATGGCCTTCGTCGATGCCTGCCATCAGGCCGGCATCGGCGTGCTGGTGGACTGGGTTCCGGCCCACTTCATCACCGATGAGCACGGGCTGGGCTTCTTCGACGGCACGCACCTCTACGAGCACGCCGACCCGCGCCTGGGCCGGCACGAAGACTGGGGCACGCTCATCTTCAACTACGGCCGCAACGAGGTCAGCCAGTTCTTGATCAGTAACGCCGTTTTCTGGCTGCACAAGTACCACATCGATGGCCTGCGCGTCGATGCCGTCGCCTCCATGCTCTATCTTGACTTCTCGCGCAAGCAGGGCGAATGGGTGGCCAATCGCTACGGCGGGCGCGAGAACCTCGAAGCCGTCGATTTCGTCCGCCGCTTCAATGATGCCGTCCACCGCCTTTACCCGACGGCCATTACCGTGGCCGAAGAATCGACCTCCTGGCCGGGCGTCACCCGGCCGCCATCGGAGGGAGGCCTTGGCTTCGACTACAAGTGGAACATGGGCTGGATGCACGACACCTTGCAGTACTTCAAGAACGAGCCGGTTCACCGCTCCTACCACCACGGCACGCTGACCTTCTCCCTGCTCTATGCCTTCAGCGAGCGGTTCCTCCTGCCCTTCTCCCATGACGAGGTTGTACACCTGAAGCGCAGCATGCTCGACAAGATGCCCGGCGACGTCTGGCAGCGCTTCGCCAACTTGCGGCTGCTCTATTCCTACCAGTGGACCCATCCCGGCAAGAAGCTGCTCTTCATGGGCGGCGAGTTCGGCCAGTGGCGCGAGTGGAACGAGGCCGCCAGTCTCGAATGGCAGCTGCTTGACGTAGACCCCAAACACGGTCAGTTACGCGACTGCCTGCGGCGACTGAATCAGCTCTATACCGGGGAAGCGGCCCTGCATGAAGACGACTACTCCTGGGAGGGCTTCCAGTGGATTGACCTCCACGACTACGAGCGCAGCATCCTCGGCTATGCGCGGCGCGCGCCGTCGACCGGCGAGACGGTGCTGGTCGTCCTCAACTTCACGCCGGTGCCGCGCCACGGCTATCGACTGGGCGTGCCCGCGCCGGGCGTCTATCGCGAAATCTTCAACAGCGATGCCGCCGAGTTCGGCGGCAGCGGCGTCGTCAATGAACCGCGGCCGAGCCAGGATGTCCCCTGGCACGGCCAGCCGCAATCAATCGAGTTCGTCCTGCCGCCGCTGGGCGCGGTCTTCCTGAAGCGCGATGAATGACGACCGGGCGATCTATCCGCTGCTGTTCGAGCCGGTGCTGAAGGACTACATTTGGGGCGGGCGCAACCTGGCCGAGCGGCTGGGGCGCGCCCTGCCGCCTGGCCGCGTCGCCGAGAGCTGGGAGATCGCCGCCCACGAGGATGGTTCGTCGGTCGTGCGCAACGGCCGCTTTGCCGGCCAACCACTGACGACCGTCCACGCCGCTCTGGGACTGGCCCTGATCGGCACGAACAACGCCTGGGCGCAGGAGCGCGGCAAGTTCCCCCTGCTGGTGAAGCTGCTGGACGCCCACGACAAACTCTCGGTGCAGGTACACCCCGACGACGCCTACGCCCTGGCCCATGAGGGCAATGAGTTGGGCAAGACGGAGATGTGGGTCGTGGTGTATGCCGAGCCGGACGCACGGGTGATCCTGGGCGTGCGCGCGGGCACGACGGCCGATGACTTCCGCCGGGCCATCGCCGCGGGCACGCTGGAGCGCCACCTCCACAGCGTGGCCATTCGCGCGGGCGACGCCGTGTGCGTGCCCAGCGGCTCCGTCCACGCCATCCTCAGCGGCGCGCTCATTGCCGAAATTCAGCAAAACTCCAACACGACCTACCGCGTCTATGACTGGAACCGCACCAGTAACGGCCGCGGCCGCGAACTCCACATCGACAAGGCCCTTGACGTCATCAACTTCGCCCAGGTGGAGCCGGCGCTCAGTTCGCCGCAACTGATCGACGAGCACGACGGCGTGCGCCGCCTGCTCCTCTGCCGCAACCGTTACTTCACGACCGAGCGCGTTGAGCTGGCCCCCGGCGCGATCTACAACGGCGCGTGCGACGGTCGTACGCTGGAGATTTGGGGCATCATCACCGGCGAAGTGGCGCTGGAGGGGTTGACGTTGGCGGCGGTGCAGTTCGCCCTGCTGCCGGCGGCGTTGGGGCCATTCCGCGTCGCTGCCGCCGGGGGGGCGGTCTGCCTGCGGAGCTATGTGGAGTAGGCGCGCGGGCACGCAACCGATCTTGTCTTTTCTCGTGGATGTGTTAAACTTCTACCGCTCTCACGCCTCCAATCAGAGACGATTGAGGTAATTGACGGAGGATTTGAATTGGCTAATACGGAATCTGCAAAGAAGCGCATCAGACAAACGGCGAAGCGCACCGAGCGCAACCGCCACTACCGGGCCGCGTCCCGCACCCATATCAAGAAGGTGCGCCGTCTGATCGCTGAGAACAAGCTGGATGAGGCGGAAGCGGTGGCGCGGGAGGCTTACTCGACGCTCGATAAGGCGGCCAGCAAGAATATCGTCCACCGGCGCAACGCTGCCCGGCGCAAGGGTCGCCTGATGTCGGCTCTGGCCGAGGCGCGAGCCGCCCAGAACCAGACGAAGTAATCGCCCCGTCGGGCGCTCGTTCGGGGAATTCAGGAGGCACTATCGGCAACGATAGTGTCTTTTTTCGTTTCGGCCGCGTCCGCCTGGCCAACGCTGTTGGATTCGGTCGCGGGCTTCATGATCTGCATCAGGTAGCCCTTGCCGCGGATGGTTTTCAGAAACTCCGGCTGGCTGGGGTTGTCCTCGATGCACTCCCGCACCCAGCGGATGTGGACATCGAGCGTCCGCGTGTCGCCCACGAAGTCCGTCTGCCAGACCGTTTGCATCAACTCGCGCCGCGTCAGCAGCACGCCCGGCTGGCGCAGAAACGTCTCCAACAGTAGGGCCAGCTTGGGCGTCAGAATGAACTCCCCCTTCCCCGCTACGGCGACGGAGCGTTTGCCGCGAAAGAGGGTGATGCTGCCGTAGCGGATGATCTCCTCGCGCGCGCTGTCGGCCGGCAGGAGCGCGCGGGCGCGGTTGATCAGCTTGCGGGCCGAGAACGGCCGCTCCAGGTACACATCGGCCCCGGCGCTGCGGTCTTCTTCTTCGCCGGCCACGCGGCTATGAATGATGGGGATGAGTTCGGCCTGACGGCGCAACCGACGGCAGTTACGAACACCGTTAGAGCGCATCGTCGATGCATCGAAGACGATGAGGTTCGGAGTATACGCGCGCAACCAGTCCAGCGCTTCCGCGCCGGTATGCACTACGGTCGTTTCGTAGCCGGCTTTCAGGAGCATCGGCTGCAACGAATCGCGGCCAGCATTCACTCCCTCAATCAGCAAGACGAGCGGGATTGACGGCATCCAATTCTCCTGTTCCCTCTACAGGCTTGCCCATTATAGACGCTAGAGAGGGGGACGCAACCGAAACCAACGCGTTTTTCACACCTTCTTGCTTGCGGTCAACCCCCTCGATCGCTATCATGAACATGATCGGACGACCGTGGCGCTCATGCACAAGCTTGCTCAGTTGCTTCTCCGTTGGGAATGGGCCATTCTGCTCCTGTTGCTCATCCCCGTAGCCCTGCTGCCGTGGGGTTATGCGGCCGCGTCGCTGATCGTCGTCCCACTCCTCTGGCTGCTGCGCAAAGTCACTACCGGCCGTTTCCTGACCGCCACACCCTATGACCTGGCCCTCGTGGCCCTCGTGGCCATGATCGGACTAAGCGTGACCGTCACCTTCGATTGGGCCGTCAGCGGGCCGAAGATCGTCGGTATCTTCCTGGGCATTGCCTTGCTCTACGCCACGGCCGGACACGGTCGCCAGGGACGAAGCCTGTGGCCCATCGTCAGCGTCATCTTGCTGGCGGGTATGCTCATGGCCGTGGTCGGTCTCGTCGGCGGCGAATGGCCGCCGCCATACGAGTTCCTTAACCGCGCCAGCACGTGGCTGCCGCTGCCCGAAGGTGTCCCCGGCGCGGTGGGTGGCGTCGTCAACCCGAATGAGTTGGCCGGCGTACTTAGCTGGGTTTTACCGTTGGCCCTGGCCTGCCTGATAGTGAGCCTGCGGCGGGCCACCCGCGCCCGCTTCGTCATCGTCGCCCTGCTACCGGCCATCGTCTTTCTTAGCTTCCTGCTGGTGGCCACGGCGTCGCGCGGCGGGATGTTGGCCGCCACTCTAGGCTCGCTGCTGGTGATCGCCTGCTTCGTCCCGACGCGCTGGCGGCTGGTACTGGGCATTGGCGTCCTCGTTGGCCTGGGCGCGCTGGTGGCCTACACCGGCAGCCGCGCCGACCAGAATATCGTCGGCGACGCCGTCGGCATGAGCGGCCGGCTGGAAATCTGGTCGCGTGCCCTGTTAGCCATTGGCGACTTTCCGCTGACGGGGACGAGCGTCAACGGCTTTCGGCGCGTCGTGAACGTCCTCTATCCGCTTTACACCATTCCGGCCGATATTGACCTCGGTCACGCCCATAACCAGGTATTGCAGGCAGCGCTCGACCTGGGGCTGCCCGGGTTGGTGGCCTATCTGGCGCTCTGGGCCATCAGCGCCGGCTTGCTGTGGAGCAGTTATCGCCGCCTGAGCCTGCGCCATGCCTCCCGACATCCCTACTTTGGCCTCGTTGCCGGGCTGGCCGGGTCGCTGTTGGCCGGCTGGATTTTTGGGCTGTTCGACTCGATCTCCCTGGGAGCACGGCCAGGGTTCATCTGGTGGCTACTGCTGGGTCTCACCGCCGGCGCGCATTATGCCGTCGTCTATTCCGGCGAGACGCTGCGACGCCGTCGCCGCTCTCGTCGGTACGCGCCACAGAACGGGCCACGGCATCTGCCGCAACCCGTTGAATCGCCCACCGATAGTCGTGGCCCCCGCCCGAAAGGCTTATCGCCTTCCCCCTAACCCGACCTCCGTCGCCAACGCTTGCAACTTCGCGCCTCCCGGCATATAATGCCCTCGACGCGGCATTGGTGAAGTGGTATCACAGCAGCTTCCCAAGCTGTTATCACGGGTTCGAATCCCGTATGCCGCTCTCC
>JAIBAS010000641.1 GCA_019695075.1 Promineifilum sp.
AGCCGCCCGCGCCGGTGCCGCTGCTCATCGGCGGCGGCGGCGAAAAGCGCACCCTGCGCATCGCCGCGCGCTACGCCGACGAGTGGAACGTCTGGGGCACGCCCGAGCTGCTGCGCCAGAAGCAGACCATCCTCGACCAGCACTGCCACGACCTCGGCCGCGACCCGAAGACGATCCAGCGGTCGGCGCAGGCGATGCTCACGATCACGGACGACGAGGAGCTGGTGAAGCGGCTCGCGGGATCGGGACGGCCCGTCATCGCCGGCAACGTGGCGCGCGTCCGCGACATCATCGCCGCCTACCGCGACGCCGGGGTCGACGAAATCATCATCCCCGATTGGAACCTGGGCCCCCGCGAGCGCCGCTTCGCGACGATGGACCAGTTCGTGAACGAGGTCGGTTCGGCCTTCAGGTAGCCGTCGGCTGTCGGCCGTCGGCCGTCGCCTCGGGCGGGAAGGTCGCCACCGGCCCCACGGCCGCGCGCCCGCCGCAGGCAACGAGCAGCAGCAGGCCAAGGGCGAGAAGGATTCGTTTGGACATGGAGAAGAGGGTAACGCAAGGGCGCGCAGGTGCAAGGACGCTAAGGAAGAGGCGGGGGAGCGGGGGGGCGGACGACGGACGACAGACCACGGACGACGGCCGGAACGCCTGCCCTGCCGGTGCGTCGCACTTTCTTGAGTGCGTCGCACCTTCTTGGGGACGGCAGAGAAGAGGTTAACGCAAGGGCGCAAAGGGGCAAGGACGCCAGGGAAGAGGCGGGGGAGCGGGGGAGATGCACCTTCTTGGGGGGACGACGGACAACAGACCACAGTTTGCGGAGTGCGCATCCTCAGATGCGCGCGTTTGATGTACGCGCGCCGGCCCGCATCTGAGGATGCGGACTCTGCGGGGGGCGACTTTGCGGGAGGGGACTGGGCATGTATGCAAAGTGGTGCGGCGGTTTGTTCGACCGGGCTGCCCGGGCCTAAAGGCAACCGGGCTACGCAACGACGCCGGCCGAGGTCGGCTCAGGCAACGCGCGTGCTCCCCTCTGAAGGCCGCTTCAGGGGCCGTCGTTGACTAGGGCGTGTATGCAAAGTGGTGCGGCGGTTTGTTCGACCGGGCCGCCCGGGCCTAAAGGCAACCGGGCTACGCAACGACGCCGGCCGAGGCCGGCTGAGGCAACGCGCGCTCGCCTCTAAAGGCCCGTTCAGGGGCCGTCGTTGACTAGCCCCGCGGCTTTAGCCCGGGGCGGGCGTGACCAACGCGCTGACTGGCACACACATCCTAGCGCAGGCCGGCCAGATGCCCCAGAGCGATGCGTGTGTGCTGGTGATCCGGTCCCAACCTGGCTAGAAAGACCGCCGCCGCCTGCTCCAACAGCGCCCGAGCCTTCTCCTTCTCGCCCAATTCGGCCAGCAGCGCGCCAACATTGACGTAACTGATGGCCGTATCGGGATGCTCCGGGCCGAGGACGCGCTCAGCGATGGCCAGGGCGCGCTCGAGGTACGGCCGCGCCCCGGCCACATCGCCCAGCGCTTTCAGCAGGAGGCCCAAGTTGTTGAGGTCTGTGGCCACTTCGGGGTGGTCAAGGCCGTAGACCTTCTCGTCAATGGCAAGAGCGCGCTCGTAGAGTGGCCGCGCCTCGGCCAAGTCGCCCTGTGTTTGCAGCAGGCCTCCCAGGTTGTTGAGGGCTTTGGCCGTATCGGAGTGGTCGGGGTCAAGGACACGCTCCCAGATAGCCAGGGCGCGCTCATAGTACGACCGCGCTCCGGTTAGGTCGCCCTGCGTTTGCAGCAGCCCGCCCAGATTGTTGAGGCTGCTTGCCGTATCGGGGTGATCGGGGCCGAGGACGCGCTCGCGGATGGCCAGAGCGCGCTCGTAGTACGGCCGCGCCCCGACCACATCGCCCTGTGCTTGCAGCAGCCCGCCCAGGTTGTTAAGGCTGGTGGCCGTATCGGGGTGGTCGGGGCTGAGGACGCGCTCCCAAATAGCCAGAGAGCGCTCGTAGTACGGCAGCGCCTCGGCCAGGTCGCCCTGCGCTTGCAGCAGCGCACCTAGGTTGTTGAGGCTTCGCGCTGTATCGGGGTGATCGGGGCCGAGGACACGCTCCCACACGGCCAGGGCGCGCTCGTAGTACAACTGCGCCCCGGCCAGGTCGCCCTGCGCTCGCAGCAGGTAACCCAGGTTGTTGAGGCTCTGCGCCGTATCGGGATGCTCCAGACCGAGGACGCGCTCGCGGATGGCCAGGGCGCGCTCGTAGTACGGCCGCGCCCCGGTTAGGTCGCCCTGCGCTCGTAGCAGTGCACCCAAGTTGTTGAGGCTCAGCGCCGTATTGGGGTGGTCGGGGCCGAGGACGCGCTCGTAGATGGCCAGGGCGCGCTCGAAGTACGGCCTCGCCCCGGCCAGGTCGCCCTGCGCTCGTAGCAGCACACCCAAGTTGTTGAGGCTCAGCGCCGTATCGGGGTGGTTTGAGCCGAGGACACGCTCGCGGATGGCCAGGGCACGCTCGTAGTGCGGCTGCGCCCCGGCCAGATCGCCCTGCGCTTGCCGCAGGCTGGCCAAGTTGTTGAGGCTCGTGGCCGTATTGGGATGGTCCGGGTCGAGAACGTGCTCCCAGATGGCCAGGGCGCGCTCGACGTACGGCCGCGCCCCGGCCAGATCGCCGCTCATCTGCAGGTAGTAGCCGAGGTTGTTCTGGAGGGTGGCGGCGGTATCATCCTCACGTGCCCCGGCCGCGTCGGTCACGTGGCGCAGGTGGGCTTCCCAGGCCCGCAGGGCGCGCGGGTCGCCGGCGGTGTTCTGCCGGTAGGCCAGCGCGATGACTGTGCTCTCCACTGCTGTTTGCGCCGTGTCCATATCCGCCGCCGCCAGACTCTCCGCCTCTTCCTTTGCGCCTTCGCTCCCCTTTGCGGCTTTGCGTGAGATCTCTCTTTCTACAAACCGCGCCAGCAACCGGTGCAGCCGCACCGCGTCCACGCCGGCCCCCTCCAGCAAGCCCAGTTCCAGCAATCGCTCCAGGCCGTCGTCGAGGCGGCGGGCGGGTGGCGGTTCGCCGCCGCCGGCGGCGGC
>JAIBAS010000302.1 GCA_019695075.1 Promineifilum sp.
AGCGGCGATATTTTAAGGATGAGATTCCACTACAGAGGTGGATAGTGGGCAGCCGGTGGGAGAAATGGATCAAATTACCCCCCACGAGGGGATGTGGGTGGGAGAAAGGATGTGTGTGGCGCGATTCTCCGAATCGCCGAACGTAGCGCGATTCTCCGAATCGCCGAACGTGGCGCGATTCTCCGAATCGCCGAACGTGGCGCAATTCTCCGAATCGCCGAACGTGGCGCAATTCTCCGAATCGCCGAACTGAGAGCGCCCCCAGAACGCGATTCGGAGAATCGCGCCACCTAGGCAGGGATGGCCCCAGAACGCGATTCGGATAATCGCGCCACCTAGGCCTGCGATTCTTCGCGTAGCAAATCGAGCAGGGTCTCGACGCGGTTGCGCCGGTAGAGGTAATTGAGCAGCCCGCGCACCTTATCTTTCTTCGTGCCCGCGTCCAGCTGCTCCCAGTCGATGCCCAGGCGGGCGGCCATCACCTGCAACTGCTCGACGGTGTAGTGGGCCAGCAGGTAGTGGCGGATGACCGTGCGCGGTGATTCGACGCTGAGCTTCTCCGGCCGGGGCAGGTATTCCGGCGGCGGCGGGGTCAGGATGCGCTCGACGGCCAGAGCCACCGCGCCCGTCTGGCCGTTGTCCTCGGCCGCGTCCATGATGCGGACGATCATCTCGTCGTTGGTCTGGCTGGGGACGACGACATCCAGCTCGTTCACGTCCAGGTCAAACATCAGGTCTTGCAGGTCGTCGCGGCTGAAGCGGCGGCGGATTTCCTCGTAGAGCATTTGCCGGTCGTAGCCGGCGGTAGCGTAGCCGTCTTCGTGGCCGGGCGGGCGCGGCGGCGGGGGCGTGGGAGCGGGAGCAGGGGGGCGGGGGGGCAGGGGAGCAGGGGCGGCAGTGCCCTCGCCCTGGGGGAGAGGGTTAGGGAGAGGAGCTTGATGCGCGGCCGGAGTGGCCACCCCCCTGCTGTCCGACTCCTGCCAGGCCACGGCATCTCCCGTGCTGGCGGGCAGCAGCGGACGCAACACGCCCCAGACCCACGCCGCCGCCCCGGCCAGCAAGGCCCCGGCGATGACGTAGAAGAAGAAGCCCAACTCGGCCAGCAGCGCGTCGCGGTCGAACGTGCCCAGGAGCGTGTCCAGCAGCACGGCCGTCGTCACCGTCAGCAGGCCGATGCCCCAGACCACCGACGGCCGGCGCAAAAAGCGCACCAGAAAGAGCAGCACCACGAGTAGCTTGAGAACCACAAAGACGATTTGCATTGCGGGACGATTGTAGCAAGGTGGGGCGCGCAGGCAACCGGACACAAATGGCGGGCATCGCTAGTCATATTGCGCATAGATAACTGCCTGGCGACGGGCAATAGAACTCACCAATGTGAATAATAAATAGTTGGCCAGCCGGCCGAATTTTACGCATCAAACACTCCCGCGCCTATTGACTTTCACGCACATTTATAGTATGCTCCTGACAAGAGGGAGCCCATTTTTCGCCAGTCCGCCTCTTTGGTTGCCAGTCCCTATTCGACGAACGATGTGTTCTGCTTCCTCAGGGTTTCACACAAGCGTTTGTGCAGTAAGGAGCCACAACCGTGAATACCAAGCGTATGAGTAAATGGGTAATCGTACTGTTCCTGTTGGCCGCATTGCCGGGCATGACGGCGGTGATGGCGCAGGGACAAGGGCCGGCGGGGAAAGCACCGCTGCCGGCCGTAACGGAATTGAGCGAGTCGCCGACGCCTATGGCGGCGAACCTGAATGAGTCTGAGCCGAACAACAACACGAGCGCGGCCGACGTCATGGCTCTCGATGACGTGATGGCCGGCGCCATTGGCGCGGCCGGCGATGTTGACTACTTCAAGTTCCAGGTCGAGGATGTCGGCGGGCCGACCTTCCCGGCTGGCGCACAGGAA
Source organism: Promineifilum sp. (assembly GCA_019695075.1). Classification (GTDB taxonomy): domain Bacteria; phylum Chloroflexota; class Anaerolineae; order Promineifilales; family Promineifilaceae; genus Promineifilum. The sequence goes on from JAIBAS010000302.1 coordinate 1,913, forward strand.
GTGTTGATCAACCTCGACGCCACCAGCATCGGTTCGCCGCTCGACACGGTGGTAACCCTTCTGAATAGCACCGGTAACGTGATCGGCGGCAACGATGACACGGACACGTCCGACTCGTTGTACTATTTCAAACTCCTCCCTGGATGGTATTACGTCAAGGTTGAGGATTACGGCAACAACAATGGTGGCGCGAACTACGTCTATAACCTGATCGTGTCGCGGATGATCCTGGTCAGCGCCCATCCAGCCGGCCTGGGCACCAAGACCATTCAGGGTATCCCCTTCCAGGCGGGCGACATTCTGGCCCACACGCGGGCCGGCGCCGGCCCTGTTGACCGTTGGGTCATGTTCCTGGACATTTCCGACCTGGGCACTACCAAGAACATTGACAAGATCGCCACGATGGGCAACAGCGCGGACTTGCTCATCGGCTTCTCGGTTAACGTGACGCTGCCGGGCACGACCATCGTCGCCAAGCCCCAGGACATCATCCGCTTCCAGCCGGGCGTGCTTGGCAGGTATGGTGGGAGTACAGCAGGCACGATGACTCGCTATCTGATCGGGGCGAACAACTGGCTGACGACCGCCGGCGAGAAGCTAGACGCCATCGGCGACTGGACCGCTGGTGATGACAACGGCGTCGTCTGCGGCGGCTATCCGGTCAGTACGGTCGGCGCGGCTACGGTCGATAAGGTCGGTGGTGGAACCTTAAAGATGGCTGATGAGGATATCTTCTGCAACCAAACGCAATATCGCCAGTGGCTGCCCTTCTACGACAACTCGGGCGTCGCCGGCCTGGCGGCAGAAGACGTCATCGCCTTCGATTACAACGATCACCTGAATGCGGGTTACTTCGTGATTCAAGGAACCGGTGTCATCGCTGGTCATGCGGTGAACCAGAAGCAGATCTTCTCGCTCCGGCCGGGCAACCCGCCGACGTGGCGGAACCTCTCCTGGAACGGGCCGGATTACGGCTGGCTCTGGAACCTCGACGCGATTGACGTGACGGGCTACTAGCGCAAGCGGCAGGCCATCCTTTGATGGCCGTGCTTAACTAGAACAATTCCCCCGGCGAATCACCCCCCGCCGGGGGAGTACCGTAGCGCAGCCTGTCAGGCTGCAACC
>JAIBAS010000500.1 GCA_019695075.1 Promineifilum sp.
GGCCGCTGCGGCGCACGGATCGCCGAGAGCCGCCAGCGTCGCCTGTCGCCCCGGCAGCCAGCGATAGACGCCCCATGGCCAGGGGTAGCCCGCGCCGGGTTGGCCGATGGCCAGCGGCTCCGGCACGGCCAGCGGCAGCCGCGGCCCCAGCCGCGGCAGCCACTCCATCTCCTTGGCCGCCTGCCCGGCCGCCCAGTGGATGCGCGGCAGACGCACGACCAGGTCGTCGCCCAGGCGGTAGATGGCGTTGTCGGTGCCGGCCGACTCGACCGGCGCGAGGGGCAGCCCAGCCCATTGCGGGAACTGCGCCGCCAGCAAACGGCCGACGAGGGCCACGTCGGTATCGACCTCGTCGGGGTGCATTCGGCGGCCGGCGGACGGCATGGGCAGCCTACATCATGGCCGCGGCCACCCGCGCCATCTGCTTCAAATGTGCCCGCTCATGCACCGCCAGCGAGTCGGCATAGCCCAGCACCGTCCGCTCCAGCGGCTTGCCCGCGCCCTTCACCGTCGCCGCGCGCGCCCACGCGACGGGCGGCAGCGCTTCCAGCACGGCCACGAGCGCTTCGCGCTGGGCGGTGTAGGCTTGTAGCGAGACACGGAACTCTTGCTGAGGGTAGTCCGTGCGCTTCATCCATGCTCTGGGATTTATGGCCCGGATGGTCGGATGATCCTCGGCCAGGATGGTGGCGATGCAGCCGCCCCACACGTCGGCGCAGGCACGCAGGTGGGCCAGAATGTCGTTGGCCGACCATTCGCCGGGGGCGGGCGCAGTCCGCAGTTGTTCCGACGATAACCCGGCCGTCGCCGCGGCGATGAGGCCGGGCGCGGCGGCCAGCAGGCTGAGAATCTGGTCAGCGGGGAGTCGTGTTCTACTCATCGATCCCGGCCAGCCGCCACATCCCAAACGCCGGGCCATGCGCCGGCAACGTGACTAAGCCATCCGCGCCGGCCCGCAAGTCAGCGCTGCCGGCCAGTCCTTCCCACTCCGCGCCAACGACGGCCGCCGGCAGGCGCACCGGCAGGTGATTGGCGCGCGTGGCGTGGACGAGGATCGTCTCGGCCGGCGACTCGCGCAGGAAGGTCAGCGCGTCATCGCCCACAGCCAGCCAGCGCAGGCCGCCACGGCGCAGGGCATCGCTGTCGCGGCGCGTGGTGAACAGCGCCCGCGTCAGCGCCAACCGCCGCTCATCCCACCGCTCCGGGTGCGCCCAGGGCATGGGGATGCGTGCGTACTCCGGCCCCATCGTCGCCAGGCCGATCTCGTCGCCGGCGTAGATCATCGGCACGCCAGGATAGGCGGCCAGCAGCCCGAAGGCCACATCCACCAGGCCAGGGTCGCCCAACAGCGAGGCGATGCGGTGGGTGTCGTGGGAACCGATGAGGTTCATGGCATGCAGCGTGCCCTGCCACGGGGTCACGCCCGACAGGTCGCGCATGGCGGCGACGACCAGCGGGCCGGGCAGGTTGGGCAGCATGGGGTATTTGCCGTGGACGTAGGGGCGCGCCTGGGGCGGCAACAGCCATTGCCACAGCGGCCGGGTGAAGGCGGCGTAGTTCATCGTGCCCTGGTAGCCGTCGCCCAACAGGTCGCGGCTGGTGTCGTGGTTCGACTCGGCCTGCAGGAACGACTCTGCCACGGTCTGGGCCATCGTGCGGCGGATGGTCGTGGCCACTTCGTGGCTCAGGTTGATGTCGCCGTGGATGCCGGTCATGTTGGCCACGTCAATACGCCAGGCGTCCAGCGCGTGCGGCCCCAGCCACCGAGCCACAACTGAGTCCGGCCCATCGTAAAGCCGGCGACGCAGCTCCAGGCTACGATGATCAAAAATGGGCATGTCGCGCAAGCCCCACCAGGCGTCGTAGTTCTGGGGATGGTTGGTGAAGAAGAAGAAGCCTACTTCCGGCGCGTTCGGGTCGGCCAGCGCCGCCTGGAACCACTCGTGGCTGTCGCCGCAATGGTTGGTGGTCAGGTCGCCCATCAGGCGGAGGCCGCGGGCGTGGGCGGCGGCGGCCAGGCGAGCCATCGCTTCGTCGCCGCCCAGCAGCGGATCGACACAGTTGAAAGTCGAGGCGTTATAACGATGGTTCGACGCGGCGGGGAAAAACGGCGTCAGGTAGATCGTGCCCACGCCGAGAGCGGCGATGTAGTCCAGGTGCTCAGTGATGCCGTCCAGGTCGCCGCCATAGTACTGGCGCGGCGTGTCCGGGCCTTCGCCGATCACCGGGTCGTCCCACGCCGCGGGTCTGGCCCAGGGCGGCGCGGGCCGGTCAACGGCCTTGGCAAAACGGTCGGGGAAAATCTGGTACATCGTCCCCGTGGCCCAAAGGGGTGGCTTGTCGAACGTCGTAAGGCGAAAGTCGGCCGCGTCGGCCACGTCGTGGGGGTGAAGGCCCGTACCGTTGAGCCACTGGTAGCCATGGTCGCCGCCGTCGAGCAGCCAGCGGTAGCTGACCACCGGGTTGACGACGCGCAACTCAGCGCGCAGCCAGGTAGCGTGGCCATCTTGCCGGTCGACCGTGGCCTGCACTAGCTCCGGCTCGCCATCGGCCAGCACGCGCACCCAGGCGGCGGTTACATCGCTGCCGTCGGGCACGCGCAGCCGGACGGCCGCCTTGCCGCCGAGGGTGGGGGTCGGGTCAGGAACGTAGAGTTCGGAGCCGTCGTGGTGGGGAATGGCCCATAGAGGTTGGAGCATGGGGATTGTCTTACTCCAGATGCTAAATCACATTCGCGTCGATTGTTCGGTCGATCCGCTCGCGGCTGACGAGGGACGCAGGATCAAGCACGTCGCCGTGGCATGGGCGTAGAGGTTGCCCTCGGCGTCCTTGAGCGTCCCTTCGGACACGCCCAACGACCGCGAGACGAAGATGACCCGGCCCTCGGCGATCAGGGGCACACCGCGCGGGACGGCCTTCAGCATCTTCACATTCAGATCAACCGTGCCATAGCCGACGCCCGGCCCAAGCACGGTATGGATGGCGCAACCCGTCACCGAGTCCAGCACCGTGGCGGCAAAACCGCCATGCACGCCGCCGAGCGGGTTCAGGTGGCGTTCGTCGGCCTGGGCCTCGAAGACGATGCGGCCGTGTTCGGCGGCCACACCCTTCATGGGGATGACGTGGGCAATGGGCGGCATGGGCAGACTGCCTGCTACCATGGCTTGCATGAGCTCGAGACCGGATAGGTGCTTCATCGACATGGCTCTAGCCTACCAGTTCGTGGGCCAACTGCGGTAGCGGCTCGCTGCTGCGGTCGTCATCGCCCGCCTCATTCGCTACGCTCAGCCCATAGCCGCTCTCAATCAGTTCGACCAAGCGCCGCGTGAAACGGGCGGCCGGCGCGCCGTCGATCACGTCGTGGTTGAAGCCCACCGTCAGGTCGAGCATCTCGCGCGGCTCGACTCGGCCCTCGACAAAAACCGGCTTCGTCGAAGCGCCGCCGACGACCACACTGAGGGATTGGGTACTGGGCGTTACCCCCCAGCCGCTATGGCCGCCGCCAAACATGCCGACGGAGGTAACCCCGACCGTGCCGGCCAGGGCCACGGCCAGGGTCGGGTCGCGCCGGATGAAGCCACCCAGCGCGGCTTTCGCCAGGCTCGACAGCGGCCAGGGCAGCAACATGATCGCGCGGTACCAGCCGGGCATGCCATGATCGGCCGGCACGGGCGTGTTCTGCACGGCGCGAATCTCGTCGTGAATCTCCCGGTAGGTCTTGCGATTGGCGGCGCGGACAACGTAGCCCCTGAGCGCGCGCTTATCGCCCGCCTGGCCTTCGACCATCAAACCCACATCGACGTCGTCAAAGACGACGAACTGCCGGCGTCCTTTCAGGTAGCTCTGGACGGTCGTGTCTTCGGCCACCGCGCGCGCCAGGCAGTAAGTCAGATAGCCGGTGAAGGAAAGCGTCTCGCCGGTGAGCGCCCTGTGCTCGGCGATGAAGCGCCGGATCACGGTCACATCCACTTCCAGCAGGCCATGGATGCTGTGTGCCGGCCAGGTCATCGCCAGCGTGTTCAGCCACACCCGGCGGGTGGGCGATAGGTCGACGACGTGATGAGGCCCAATACTGTTGTTCATGGCTGCGTTTCCTCCAGACTGATTGGCTGCGTTGCCGTTGGGGTCGCCCTCATTTCTCCGGCGAACGAGCGCCGCGGGGGGCGGTTTCCTTTCGCCGCGCTCTGAGGCCGACGCCGGCCAGCACGAAGCTCCCAACAGCCGCCAGACCGCCGCTGATCAGCGCTATCCAGTAGTAGTCGGGCATGTAGAGCCGCAAATAGCCGCGCCGCCGGCTCAGCAGCGGCTTCAGACAAAGGGCCAGCGCGAGGCTCATGATCGGCGACAGCAGGGCGTGAAGCTCCGGCCCGCGCGCACCGTTGAGCCGCCGCTCCGGGGGCGCTGCCCCGCGACGCCAGAGCCGCCATCCGGCGATCAGGCCGATCACCTGGAGGAGCGGGATGAGCAGCAGCCCGCGCAGTAGCCAAGGGATCAGACCGACAACCGGCAGCGAAGGGGGCGTTTCGCCGGCCAGCAGCGCCGTGACGCCCGTCCCCAGCTCCATCAATACTGGACTCATCCAATGGCTGTCGGCGTTGCACAGCAACACCACGCCCCGTTTCCGTTGCGGCAGTAGGGCCATGTAGGCGAAAAAGTGGGGCAGGATACCGCTGTGCCACAGCAGCCTTGTCCCGCCGATTTCGGTGTCGTACCAGCCCATCGCGTACCGGCCCAGCTTGAGGCCGTAGGCCGTGACCTCGGCCGCGCCGCGGTGCAATTCGGCCATACCGGCGGGCGAGAGAAGTGGCGCGTCACTGTCGCCGCCATCGTTCAGCATGGCGATCAGATAGCGGGCCATGTCGTCGGCGCTGGCGATAAGCATCCCGCCGGCCAGCGAGCCGGCCGCCACGGGGATGGCGGGCGCGGCCACGGGCACGGCGAACCAGTAGCGGTAGCCCACCGCCAGGCCGTTCCGTTCGGCCGCGGCCGGGTCGGTTGTGGCGCGGCTCATGCCTAGTGGCGCGAGGATGTGGCGTTCGACGTAGCCGGCGTAGGGCTGGCCGGCCACGGCCTCGATGATCAGCCCCAGCAGGTTGTAGTTGGCGTTGCTATACTCGAATGCCGCGCCGGGCGCGCGGGCCAGTTCAAGCGCGGCGAGTGCCCGCATCTGGCGCTCGGCGGCCCCGGGGCTGGCGTCGAAATCGGCCAGGGGAATTTCACCGGCCGAGGTGGGCAGACCGCTGGTCTGGTTCAACAGGTGGCGCACGGTGATGGCCGCGGAGGCCTGGGCATCAGCCACGCGGAACCACGGCAGATAGCACCGAACGGGCGCATCCAGTTCGATCCGGCCCGCTTCAACCAACTGCATCACCGCCAACGCCGTAAACGACTTGGTCAGTGAGCCGATGTAGAAAGGCGTCTGCGGGGTGGGTGGCGCGCCCTGGGGGCGGGTCTGGCCGAAGCCGCGTTGGTGGACGATCCGCCCCTCGTCAACGACGGCCAGCGCCACGCCGGGCAGGCGCAAGCGGCGCATCTGCTGCGCGACGTAGGCGTCGATGGCTTCGAAGGGGGCGCTGTTGGCCGGCCCGACGGATTGTCCCATGTTTCCCCCACGAATCAATGCCGCCCGGTTGGCCATTGTGTCGTCTGAAGTGGCCGGGCGCGATGAGCAGCGGGCTATCATTTATCGTCAGAGTCATTATAATACTTTCCGGGGCGCATCGCCTCTTCCTATCAGTCGGTCGCGCAGAAAATCATCTAGCAGTCTCATAAGGACTGCCCCGGAGGTAGTTTCATGCGATTTTCCCGACTCATCCTTGCCATCGTAGCCGCCATCAGTTGTGTCAGTCTCGGCTGGGCTTTGGCTCAAGGCGGTACGGAACCGGCGAGCGACGGCGGGCCGGTTCCGGCCCTGATCGACGCCGCCGTCGGCCGCGGCTTCACCTATCAGGGATACCTGACGGAGAGCGGCGCGCCCCACAACGGCGCCTGTGACTTGCGCTTCAAGTTGTGGGACGCCCCGACCGACGGCAACCAGATTGGCGCCACCCAAACAGTTACCCAGGTCGCATTGACGGGCGGCCGCTTCACGGCCCTGGTCGATGACGCCGACCAGTTCGGCCCGACAGCTTTCGACGGCAATGCGCGCTGGCTGGAGGTGGCCGCTCGCTGTTCAATCGCCAGCGATTTCATCACCCTCACCCCACGCCAGGCTTTGCGCGGCGTGCCTTACGCCCTGGGATTGAGGCCGGGGGCGGTCATCAGTGGCGAAGTTCCCTCTAATGGCGTGCTGGTGCTCAACAACTCCGCCGACAACGGACTCGCTCTGAAGTCAGATAGCGGCGGCATAGCTGTAGAGACGGCCTTTATTGGCGTTCGGGTAGCGAATGCGCTTAACGATGGGTTCCAAGCGCAATCAGTCTTCGCCAGTGGTTTCTCTGTGGGCGCGGCTGGCATTGACGGTTTGCAAGTCAACACCGCCGGGAGAGATGGCGTGGCTATTGGCGCGAGCGGCAATAATGGGGTTGACGTCGATCAGGCCAGCCGCCACGGTTTCAACGTCAACCAGGCCGGGGAAAGCGGCTTTCGCGTCGGTCTGGCGGGCGACGGCTTAGTAGTCGGGAGGGCCGCTTATGCCGGGGTCAAGGTGATGAATGCCTCAACCGGTCTGGCGGTGTATGGCGACGACACAAGTATTGGTCTCCTGATTCAACCGGAAAACCCTGATTGGGCCGGTGTGTTTGATGGGGATGTCCAGATCACCGGCTCATGCACCGGTTGTCGCTTGGCCACGATTGGCGTGAACGTGGGCAATCGGTCGCTCCAGCCGGGCGACATCGTTGCCATTCAGGGAGTGAGTCCAGGCATACAGGGTCAGGCAGAATTTCTGTGGCAGGTGACGCCCTTCGAGCCTGGACTAACGCCAATCGGAGTGGTGGCCGGTCGCATGGAATTGGTCACGTATGACCACCTCAACCCCGACGGACAACCGGCCCAGTATTTAGCTCCAAGACCGGGCGCGGTGATCCCAGGTGGCACAGTCGACATCATCACCTATGGCCCAGTTCAAGTGCGTGTTCAGCCGGACGCAGCCATCACCCCCGGTGACCACGTGATAGCCGCCGCTGAGGGACAAGGCCGGCCAATGAACATCGCCACGGCTGACCCGGTCGATATGCTGTCGTCCATCGGCATCGCCCTGAGCGAGCCAGACGCCGACGGCCTGGTATGGGTGCTGGTCAATGGACACTAGAGAAGAAACGATCACGCCACGCCACCGCTCAAGACGGCGAGCGGGACTTGTTTTGGGCCTGGCGGCTGTCGTTTTCATGACCATTGGCTCACTGGCCGCCTTGAGCGACGCCTTTGGGCTAGACTGGTGGACGGTAACGAGCAGCGACACAATGACCGGCAACACGCTGCGCTTGTCCGGCAGCGTGGGCCAGGCCGACGCCGGTACGATGAGCGGCGGAACCCTTCGCCTTAGCGGCGGCTACTGGGTTCCCCCCGTCGCCGGCGGCGCGCCCGGCCCGCAGCAGTATCGAGTGGTCCTGCCGACTATTCTGGGCGGGCCGTAGAACACCGGCCCGTACCGGCAACAAAGTGTAACTCATGACACCCGATCAGATCGAAACCGCTCTCAACCGCCTCCTCCCCCGCGTCGCCAAACCCGGCCGCTACACCGGCGGCGAGTTGAACCAGGTCGTCAAGGACTGGGACAGCATCGGCTACCGCGTGGTCATGGCCTTCCCCGACCTCTACGACATCGGTATGTCCAACCTCGGCTGGATGATCCATTACGATATCATCAACAAGCATCGCAACCTGCTGGCCGAGCGCGTCTTCTGCCCCTGGGATGACATGGAGGCGGCCCTGCGCGCCGGCGGCATCCCGCTGTTTTCGCTGGAGACGAAGCACCCCCTCCGCGATTTCGACATGCTGGCCATGACCCTGCCCTATGAGCAGCTGTTCACCAACGCCCTGAATCTGCTCGACCTGGCCGGACTGCCGGTGCGCTCGGCCGACCGGGACGCCGGCTATCCGCTGGTCGTCGCCGGCGGCCACGCCTGCTACAACCCCGAACCGATGGCCCCGTTCATCGACGTCTTCGTCATCGGCGAGGGGGAAGAAGTGCTGCTGGAGATCATCGCCACGATGCGCGCCGCGGCCCATCTCGACCGCGAGACGCAACTGCGCCACGTGGCCCAGATCGGCGGCTGCTACGTGCCGCGCTTCTACGACGTGGCTTACCACGACGACGGCACGGTGGCGGCCATCACGCCCAACGTCCCCGAAGCGCCGCGCAAAGTGCTGAAGGCCATCGTCCCCGTCCTGCCGCCGCCGGTGACGGACTTCATCGTCCCCTTCATCGAGACGGTTCACAACCGCGCCCCCATCGAGATCATGCGCGGCTGCACGCGCGGCTGCCGCTTCTGCCACGCCGGCATGGTCACCCGGCCGGTGCGCGAGCGGCCGGTCGAGGAAGTGCTGGCGGCGATGGAGGCCATCCTGGCCAAGACCGGTTACGAGGAGATCGCCCTCATGTCGCTGTCGTCCAGCGACTACACCCACGTGCTGGAACTGACCCGGCGCATCGGCGAGCGCTTCGGCGGCCTGGGGCTGAACATCTCCCTGCCGTCGTTGCGCATCGAGACGGTCAGCACGCAGCTCATGGACAACCTGGGCGACGGCAAGCGCAGCGGCTTCACCCTGGCCCCCGAAGCGGCCACGGAGAAGATGCGCAACATCATCAACAAGTACGTCACCCACGAGCAACTGCTGGAGACGGCCCGCGAGATCTACCGCCGCGACTGGCGCACCATCAAGCTCTACTTCATGATCGGCCACCCGCAGGAAGAGATGAGCGACGTGGAAGCCATCGTCGATCTGTCGCGGCAGGTGCTGGCCGAGGGGCGGCGCTTCCACGGCAACAAGGCCGCCGTCAACGTCGGCGTCAGCACCTTCATCCCCAAGCCCCACACGCCTTTCCAGTGGGAGCCGATGGGCGACATGGCCGGCATCCGCGCCAAGCTGGGCTACCTGATCGCCGAATTCAAGCGGCCGGGCCTGAAGCTGCGCTGGAACGACCCCGACGAATCCGTCTTCGAGGGCATGTTGACCCGCGGCGACCGGCGCATGGCCGCTGTCGTCGAGCGCGCCTGGCGCAAGGGGGCCAAGTTCGACGCCTGGCAAGACCACTTCCGCCGCGACGCCTGGGCCGCGGCGATGGCCGAAGAGGGGTTGGACGCCGCCTTCTTCACCCACCGGCCGCGGCGCATCGACGAGGTCTTCCCCTGGGAGCACATCGACGTGGCCGTGACGCGCCGGTTCCTGACCGGCGACTACCTGATGAGCCAGCGCCAGGAGACACGCATCGACTGCCGCCACCATTGCTTCGCCTGCGGCATCCTGCCCAAGCTGAAGGACTTGCGCCGCGAGACGCCGCCGGAGGCGTGGGAGTGCCCGCCGGTGACGAAGGTGGCCGACCGGCGGCCGGCGCTCATCCAGCTATAGCGTCTTGTCATTGCGTCTGGACTAAACGTGATTTACGTCGCCGCGCTCGCGCCACCGTCCAGCGCTGCCAGCACCCGTTGGCGGACTTCTTCGGCGGCCAACTCACTCGTGTCCACCACGAGATCGGCGTGTTCGCGCGCGTGGGCCAGCCGCGCCTTCTCGCGCTCCAGGTACTCGCGCTCGCCGAAGTGCGGCCGCCGCGCCAGCAGCGCCTCGTAGCTGATGTCCAGATAGATCAGCACGTCGGGATCGACCACCCGCCGCCACATATCGGGCACGTAGGAGTGCTCCTGCGCCGGGTGGCGAGCCTCGTAGCCGGCCGCCCGCAGCGCCGCCACGAGCGTACTCTTACCGCTGGCGCACGGCCCGACGACGGCGACGCGCAGCGGAGGCGCGGGGGGGCGGGGGGGCGGGGGAGCAGGGGAGAGAGTCATCAGTAAACTAGCTACCTGACACAAAAAGGAGGATGACAGCCAAAGAACCTGTTACAGTTGAAAGTGACAATCTCACCAAACAGGTAAAGCCATGACTGTCATCCGCACATATCATACAATGCTCGCTCAAAT
>JAIBAS010000064.1 GCA_019695075.1 Promineifilum sp.
AGCAGGCGGACGCAGTGGTAATTGAGTTGCCGCAGCGCCTCGACCTCGGTCAGTAGCTCGCACAGGCGGAAGTGGATCCACTGGTTGTCGATCAGCGGCCGGCCGAACGCCTGCCGCTCGCGGGTGTAGGTGATGGTCAGGCGAATGATCTTGTCCATGCCGGCCGTGCTCATCAGCGACCCGGCCAGCCGCTCGCGCTGGAACTGACGCATCTGGAGCATGAAGCCCAGGCCCTCCTCGCCGATGCGGTTGGCCTGGGGCACGCGCATGTCCTCGAAGGTCAGGATGGCCGTGTCGCTGGCGTGGTTGCCCAGCTTTTCCAGCTTGCGGCTGACGTGGAAGCCGGGCGTGTCGGTGGACACAACGATGAGCGACATGCCGCGGAAGCCGCGCTCGCCGCTGGTGCGGGCCAGCAGGGTCACAAAGTCGGCCTGCGTCCCATTGGTGATCCACATCTTGCTGCCGTTGATGACGTAGTCGTCGCCGTCGGCCACGGCCCGCGTGCGGATGGCGGCCACGTCGCTGCCGGCGTCCGGCTCGCTGACGCCGATGGCGGCGACCATCTCGCCGGCGATGGCCGGGACAAGGAAGCGCTGCTTCAGCTCCTCGCTGCCGAACTCGGCCAGGGCGGGCGTGGCCATGTCGGTGTGGACGGCGATGCCCATCGGCACGGCGGCGCAGTCGGCCCGGCCCAACTCCTCCAGCAGGACGGCGCTATACCAGTAGTCCACGCCGCCGCCGCCATACGCCTCCGGGTAGGCCAGGCCCAGTAGGCCCAGCCCGCCCATCTTGCGCAACACCTCGCGGGCGGGCCAGATGCGCGCCGCCTCCCACGCCTCGACGTGGGGATTGATCTCCGTCTCGACGAACCGCCGCACCACCTGCCGGAAGGCCTCGTGCTCGGCTGTGAAGTAACTGAACATGGTTTGTCTCCCGGAGCTATTATCCGCAGATTTAGCAGATTGGGCAGATAAAAAGAGCCTCACGCCAAGACGCAAAGCACGCCAAGCTCAGAAAGCTTTCTGAACTTGGCGTGCTTTGCGTCTTGGCGTGAAATTCTTAAATCTGCTCTTTGAACCCGGCCACGGACGCCGCCCAGCCGGCGTCGTTGACGCCCGGCTCATAGGGCAGATAGTAGGCCACGCGGTCGAGCAGGTCGCCGTAGCGTTGCCGGATGAGGCCGGGCAGGGCGGCCCACGAGCCGGTGACGGCGAAGGCATCGAGTATCTCGTCGCTGATCTGGCCGGGCATCTCGTCCCACTGGCCGGCGCGGGCCATGTGGCCCAGCGCCTCGGCCGTTTCCGTCCAGCCGTGCAACTCCACCACGGCGCGATAGGCGGGCGTGCTCATATAGAAGGAAAGCTGTTGGCGCACGTGGGCCTCGGCGGCGCGGGCTTCGGCCGGGTCGTCGGTGGGAATGGCGAAGACGGCTGTGTTGACGGTGAAATCGGCCCGCGACCGGCCCGATTTGGCCAGCCCCGTCGCGATCTCCGGCAGGGCCACCTCGCGCAGGTAGCGGGTGGTGTGCAGGGCATGGATGTGGACGCCGTCGCAGTGGGAGCCGGCCAGCCGCAACATCTGCTCGTTGACCGCGGCGATGTAGATCGGCGGCGCGGGGTAGTCGATGGGGCCGGGGTCGAAGAAGGGCGTCATCAGCATGAGCTTGAAGAACTCGCCGGCATAGTCGAGCGGTTCGCCCGTCTGCCAGCAGCGCCAGAAGGCGCGGATGGCCTCGATGGTCTCGCGCATCTTGGCCACCGGCTTCTCCCACTTGACGCCGAAGCGCAGGACGTTGTGGGCTTTCACCTGTGGGCCGAGGCCGAGGACGAACCGGCCGCGCGAATAGCGCTGCAGGTCCCACGCCGTGTAGGCCAGGATGGCCGGGCTGCGGGGGAAGGCGACGGCGATGGCCGTGCCCAGCGTCATCTGCCGGCTGTGTTCGGCGGCCAGGGCCAGGTTGAGGAAGGGGTCACTGTTGGTTTCGGCCACCCAGAAGCCGTCGAAGCCAAGGGCTTCGGCCGCGGCGGCGTAGGCGGGTATCTGCTCCAGTTTGGGCTGCAAGAACGAAACGTCGAACTTCATGGCAAGCTCCCCGGCCGCGGTGTTATTGCAAGATGGGTGGCGGTGGTTGGGCAGACGAGAGCGCCGGCACGGCGGCCATCGCGCCGGCCAACGCGCCCCACAGGGATTGGATCAGGTCGTAGAACTCGGCGTCCAGCATGGCCTTGGCGTGTCCCTGTCCGGGTCGTGGGGCCGAATTAGAGCACGAGCACGCCGGCCACGATGGCCAGCGCAAAGGCGATGACGCCGCAGGCGGCCAGGATGGCGATCATGATGGCGATGGGCAGGATGATGCTGGGCGCATTTTCGGGGTCCATAGGGTTGCACTCCGGTTGGTGGATTCGACGGGATTGTACTCCTGATTGGCCGCGACGCAACGCCGCGGCGCGACTGAATGGCTCGCCGTGGGGCCGTCGTTCCTGAGAAGACAGCGCCATATTCCAACCTATTGATAATAGGTACAACCGATGCTATACTGGTAGTACATTCTTGGGACTGGTGGTGTTCTTTGGCGGTGAAACCAGATGGAACGATTGACAACGGTCACACGAAAAGGACAGATCACGATTCCGATTGAGATGCGGCGGGCGCTGGCCATTGAAGAGGGCGACAAGATCGCCGTCTCGATGGTCGAGGGCGAACCGGGCGTGATCATGATTCGGCCAGTGCGTTCCGTGGCGGAGATGACCTATGGCCTGGCCAGGACGCTCAGCCCTCACGCGCCGGATAGGCCCCGCGTCGACGCGCGCCAGGAACGCGACGCGTTCGAAACGAGCACGGCCGAGGCGGCGATGAAGCCATTGACAGCTACATCCACATCGCAATGATGCCGTTTATTGACACCGACATCTTCATCCGGCACCTCATGGCCGATGATCCGGTTCAGTCGCCCGCTTGCCTGGCGCTGTTCCAGGCGATTGAGCGGGAGGAGCTGACTGTTTGGACATCGCACCTCGTTGTCGCCGAGATCGT
>JAIBAS010000201.1 GCA_019695075.1 Promineifilum sp.
CTATGACGCCGAGGGGGAACCGACGGCCGAGCGTCCCGTGACCCTTGACGCCGCACAGATGGCCGCCGCCCTGGACGCCTTCCGCGGCCCCCTCCGCCAGCGCGTGCCGCCGCACTCGGCCGTCAAGCGCGACGGCCGGCCGCTCTACGAACGCGCCCGCCGCGGCGAAGCGCTCGACCTGCCGGAGCGCGCGGTGGTCATCTACGCCCTGGAACTGCTGGCCTTCGCGCCGCCCGATGTGACGTTGCGCGTCGTCTGCTCTTCGGGAACCTACATCCGCTCGCTGGCCCACGACCTGGGCGCGGCGCTGGGCTGCGGCGGGTACGTGGCGGCGCTGCGGCGGACGGCCGTCGGTGCGTTTACCGTGGCGCAGGCTGTCAGCCTGTCCGCTCTGACCGAACAAACCCTCACCAGTCATCTCCTCCCCCCAGAAGCGGCCGTGGCCCATCTGCCGCGGCTGGACGTGGACGAGGCGGAAGCGGCGAGGCTATCGTTGGGTCAGCGCTTGGCCGCGCCGGCGGGGGCTTTGCCGGGCGAGATGGGCGTGTTTGGGCCGGATGGGCGTTTTGTGGGGGTGGCGGCGGTCGATGGCGATGTGCTACGGCCGCGCAAGATGTTGGCTCTAGACCTCTGAGGTTTTCCGAAAACCTCAGAGGTCTGTCCCTTAACCGAGAGGTCTGTCCCTTAACCGAGAATCTCAGCCACACTCAACACCACCGCGGGCACGTTCAGCGCCGCCACCGACTCGCCCCGCCGCGCCTCGCGCCGTTCGCCGTAGCCGCTCTCGCTCGGCGCGCGGAAGACTTCAACCGTTTGCGCCAGCAGGCCCACCAGCCACACCTCGGCCACGCCGGCGCGGGCATAGAGCGGCAGCTATGATACAATTTGCCCGGTGTCCACAGCTACACCGTCCGAACCTGCTATGACTCAATCCTTTGTCCGTGTTACCCATCTCAGCGAAGTCGATCACAAACGCCCCACCTACGTCGCCGTCGGCTCCTTCGACGGCGTTCACCTGGGCCACCAGTTGCTGCTGCGGGCGATGGTCGCCCAGGCCCGGCAGGACGGCGTGCGCGCGGCGGCGCTGACCTTCTTTCCACACCCGCGCCGCGTCTTGCAGACCTTGCCGCCGCGCTTTTACCTGACCACCCTCGATGACCGCGTACACTTGCTGGCCGAACAGGGCATCGACCTGATCATCACCCACCCTTTCGACGACGAGGTGCGCCAGATTCGCGCCGCCGCCTTCGTCGATCAGCTGCTGGCGGCGCTGGATATGAGCCAGCTCTGGGGCGGCAACTTCGCTCTGGGCTACAAGCGGGAAGGCGACGTGCCCTTTCTGCGGCAGCAGGGCGAGGCGAAGGGCTTCCGCGTCGTCACGCTGGATACGCTGGTGGACTGGGACGGCGCGCCGGTCAGCAGCCGCCGCGTGCGCGCAGCGCTGGAGGCGGGCGACATGGCCGAGGTCAACGGCTGCCTGGGACGAACCTACAGCGTCCGCGGTCCGGTGGTCAAGGGCGACCAGCGCGGCCGGACGATCGGTTTCCCCACGGCCAACCTGGCCCTGTGGGACGAACTGCTGCTGCCCGGCAACGGCGTCTATGCCACCTATGCCCACGTCCACGGCCGGCGCTATGCCGCGGCCACGAACGTCGGCGTGCGGCCGACGGTCAACGGCGCGTCGCTGACCGTCGAAGCCCATCTGCTCGACTTCGACGGCGACATCTACGGCGAAGAGGTGCGCCTTGAGTTCGTCCGCCGCATCCGGCCGGAGACGAAGTTCGCCGGGCTGGAGGCGCTGAAGGGGCAGATTGCGGCCGATGTGGAGGAAGTCAGAAGAATGGCACGCAGATGACGCAGATGACGCGGATTTTCGCTGAAGAGGGCATGAATTGGGAAGAGAAGGATGGCGCGCCGATGACGCCGAGGAATAGGAATAATGTATATCTTCATTGGGTATTGGCTTTTGCAGACTAAGCCGGCAGCTATTACTTTGGGGGCTTGAGGTGACAACATATTTACATACTGAGCTAACCCGCGAGATCATCGGCTGCTTTTACCATGTCTATAACCAATTAGGCTATGGCTTTCTTGAGAAGGTGTACGAGAACTCCCTGGCCCATGAATTGCGTAAGCGGGGTATGGTGGCTGTGCAACAGGCGCCGGTTGAAGTCTGGTATGATGGTTTGAGAGTTGGCGAATACTACGCTGATCTCCTAGTCGAGGATAAAGTGCTTCTAGAACTGAAGTCGGTGAGCCGCCTCGGCGACGAGCAGATGGCGCAATTGCTGAACTATCTCAAAGCGACAGGAAAGGAGATCGGCTTGCTGCTCAACTTCGGCCCAAGACCCGAAGTGCGCCGCAAGGTTTTCCAAACAGCGCGTATCATTCAGTATCCCATCGCCCAAGAACAAAAATGATTCCGCTCTGCGAAAATCTGCGTCATCTGCGTCATCTGCGTGCTATTCTTCCATCACTATGACCAACCAACCTTCCTTCGGCGGCGAGATCGTCTGGCGGCCGACGCCCGACTACACCGAACGCGCCCACCTGACGCGCTTCATGCGCGCCCACGGCCTCGGCGGCTACGACGAGTTGATGACTCGCTCCACCAGCGACGTGGCCTGGTTCACCGACGCCGTGTTGCGCTATCTCGACATCCGCTTCCGCGTGCCCTACACGCAGGTCGTCGATCTGGCCGACGGCATCGAGTGGCCGCGCTGGTGTGTCGGCGGGCGGCTCAACATCGCCGACAACTGCGTCGATAAGTGGGCCGCCGACCCGGCCGCGCGCGACCGCCCGGCGCTCATCTGGGAGGGCGAGGAGGGCGCGACGCGAACGCTGACCTACGCCGACCTGGCCGCCGAGGTCAACCGCTGCGCCAATGCTCTGCGCGCCCTGGGCGTGGGCGTCGGCGAGGCCGTGGGCCTGTTTATGCCCATGACGCCGGAGATCGCCGTGGCCCTGCTGGCGCTGGCCAAGATCGGCGCGGTGGCCCTGCCGCTCTTTTCCGGCTATGGCGCGGGGGC
>JAIBAS010000582.1 GCA_019695075.1 Promineifilum sp.
TCGGCCACCAGCGCCGCCTCGTGGTCGCGCTCGCCCTGTTCGGCCGCGCCGGCAATGCGGGCCGCGACTTCGTGCGCCGGCAGGTCGATGGGAATAGGCAGGACGGCGATGACCTTCTCCTGCACCGCCGGGTGCAGTTGGGCCAGAACGGCATTGGCGATCTCCTGGTTGCCGCCCAGGATGATCCGCTCGGCATCGGGCGTCTTCAGGAAGTACTTGTCGGCCTCGGCGGCCACGCCGCGGACGAAGCGGCGGGTCAGTTCGTCCGCGCGCGAGGCGATGTTGGCCGAGTCGGCCGATTTGCGCATCGGGCGCAGCGACGCCTGGTCGGAGACGATTGTTGTATCGCCGGCCGAGCGGCTGAGGGCGACGCGCAGCAGGCGGGCCTGGTCTTCGGCGAAGAGGGCGACGAAGTGCTGCTCGTATTCGTCCGCGGCCCAGAGGAATTCCTGGATGTGGGGCTTGCCGTAGTAGTAGGCGTTGTCCAGCCGCACGGGCAGTTCAAAGCTATAGGCGCTGCCGGGGCTGATGAACAGGGCCAGCGACTTGCCCTCTGTCCGGTAGGCGGACATGTACTTGTCCAACCGCTTGCGCGTTCGCGCCCAGGCTTTGTCCGGCGAAACGTCGCTCAGGCGGACGTTCTTCCATTGCTTGCTCTGGACGGGGTCGAGGTTGGCTTCGACCTCGGCCACGGCGTTGCGCAAGAAGACACGCCAGGCGGGCGTCTGGCTCTGGTTGGCCGGGTGGCTGGGGTCAGTCAGCAGGTACAGCGTCAGGTAGGACTCCTCGGCGTGATTGGCGGCGTAATCGGCGAAAGCACGCAGGTCGTCGAGCAATTGTCGGATCATGGTAGCAGTGTGTTCTCCTCGATGCCGGCCCCAGCGCGACCGCACCGGAGCCTGAATTTGCATGTGATGCAGAGTCGGGCCAGAGCATATCATACTTTTGGCGCGGGCGCGATCTGCCGCGAAAGCTGCACGTGACCGCGAAATCGCCCCGTTTGAGATACAATCCGGGGTATGGATCTGTCCGTCGTCGTCGTCAGCTACAACACCTGCCGCTTGCTGGATGACTGTCTGCGCTCGTTGTATGCCGCCGCGCCACCGCCGGGGGGTATGGAGGTGATCGTCGTCGATAACGCCTCGGCCGACGGTAGCGTGGCGATGGTGCGCGAGCGCTATCCGGCCGTCCGGCTCATCGCCGACGAGGTTAACCGCGGCTACTCGGCGGCCAACAACCGCGGCTCGGCCGTGGCCACGGGCGACTACCTGCTTTTCCTCAACTCCGACACGGTAGTCGGCGGCGACGCGCTGGCCCGGCCCGTGGCCCACATGCGCGCCAACCCCGACATCGGCGCGCTGACCGTGCGCCTGGTCTATCCCAACGGCGAGCGCGACCCCGACAACCATCGCGGCTTCCCCACGCCGTGGAACGCCTTCTGTCACTTCACGCTGCTCAGCCGCCTCTTCCCCCACAGCCCGCGCTTCAACGGCTACTTCCGCAGCTACGAGGACTTCAGCCAGGTACATCCCGTGCCCGTCATCGCCGGGTCGTACATGCTGATGCCGCGCGCGCTCGACCGGCAGCTCGGTGGCTGGGACGAGACCTACTTCTTCTACGGCGAGGACATCGACTACTGCTATCGCATCCAGGCTGCCGGCCGGCCGATCATCTACTACCCGCTTGTCGAAGTGGTTCACTACAAGGGGGCCAGTTCCGGCCTGCGCAAGGAGTCGGCCGACATCGCCCGGCCGCCCAAGGCCACGCGGGTCAAGGTAGCCGAGGAGTCGGTGCGGGCCATGCGCGTCTTCTACGGCAAGTTCTACCGCGACAAGTACCCGCGCGTCGTCACCGCTTTTGTCCTGGCCGGCATCCAGGCCCGCGGCTGGCTGCGCATCCTGAAGCACCGGCTCAGCCCGTAGTTGTCCCAGTGGCCGTGCAAGAAGATGCTCACGCAAAGCCGCAAAGTAAGCAAAGGGCGCGAAGAAGAATGCTCACGCAAAGATCGCCAAGACGCAAAGAAGAACTTTTTTTGCGCTCTTGGCGCTCTTGGCGTGAGGTTCTTCTTTGCCAGGCCGCTCACGCAAAGAACCTCACGCAAAGACGCCAAGTGCGTCAAGCTTAAGAAGCCTTCTTAACTCTGCGTTCTTTGCGGCTTTGCGTGAGTTTTTCTCTAAGTCTGCGCCTCGTTAACAGATCGCGCCCGCGCGGTTGCGGGCTATAATCAGCGCGAAACCTTTACGGAGATGCCCCTATGCCTATGCCCAAGATCGCTTTCATCGGCGCCGGCAGCACCGTCTTCGCCAAGAACCTGCTCGGCGACATCCTGAGCTTTCCCGAACTCAGCCGCGCGACCATCAGCCTGCACGACATCGACGCCGAGCGCCTGCGCACGTCTGAGCGCGTGGCCCGGCGCGTGGCCGCGGCGCTGGCTGCCGAGCCGGCCATCGAGGCCACGGCCGACCGCCGCCGCGCCCTCGACGGGGCCGACTACGTCATCACCATGTTCCAGATCGGCGGCTACCGCCCCTCGACGGTCATTGACTTCGACATCCCTAAGCGCTACGGTCTGCGGCAGACCATCGCCGACACGCTGGGCATCGGCGGCATTATGCGCGGGCTGCGCACCGTGCCCGTCTTGCTCGACATGGCCCGCGAGATGGAAGAGCTGTGCCCGGGGGCTACCCTGCTCAACTACGTCAACCCGATGGCCATCAACTGCTGGGCGCTGAGCCGGGCGACGCCCATCCGCACCATTGGCCTGTGCCACAGCGTCCAGGGCACGGCCGAGCAGCTGGCCCGCGATATCGGCGTGCCCGTCGAGGAGATCAACTACCTCTGCGCCGGCATCAACCACATGGCCTTCTATCTGCGCTTCGAGCGGCGCACGGCCGCGGGCACGGAAGACCTCTACCCGCGCATCCGCCGCGTGCTGGCCGAGGGGCGCGTGCCCGACTGGAACCGCGTGCGCTATGACCTCTTCGGTCGCTTCGGCTACTTCGTCACCGAGTCGAGCGAGCACCTCAGCGAGTACGTGCCCTGGTACATCAAGCGCGACCGGCCCGACCTGATCGACCGCTACAACATCCCCCTGGACGAGTACATCACCCGCTGCGAGAACCAGATCGCCGCCTGGGACGCCATCCGGCAACTGCTGGAGGATGAGTCCATTACCTTGCCGGTGGAGCGGACGCACGAATACGGCGCATACATCATCCACAGCCTGGAGACGGGCCAGCCGCGCGTCGTCTATGGCAACGTAGCCAATGACCACCTCATCGACAACCTGCCGCCGGGGGCCTGCGTCGAAGTGCCGTGCCTGGTGGATCGCAACGGCATCCAGCCGACGCGCATCGGCGCGCTGCCGCCGCACCTGGCCGCGCTGATGCAGACCAACGTCAACGTCCAGGCCCTGACGGTCGAGGCGGCTCTGACCGGCCAACGTGAACACATCTACCACGCCGCGCTGCTCGACCCGCACACCGCCGCCGAGCTGGCCCCGGACGAGATCTATGCCCTGGTGGACGACCTCCTCGCCGCCCACGGCGACTGGCTGCCGGCCTATCACACGGACGAACGCTACGCCGCCCGCGGGCTGACCCCGACCAATGGCCAAGCACGCCGCTAACCCGGTCATCGTCACCAGCACCGAGTGGGCCGACGCCGGTTACGACTGCGACCATTGCGGCGGGCGCATTCTGCGGCGCACCGATCACGAGACCGGCCTGCGCGACCGCGCCTGCCTCCAGTGTGAGCAGTGCAGCTGCCAGTGGACGCTGGAGCGCCACCCGCTGCGCGTCGGCACGACGCCCGCCTGCCGCGCCGCCCAGCGCCGCCGCGCGAGGGCAGTCGAAGCGCTGAGCATGATGCCGCGCTGGATGATCATCTTCCTGGCCGTGGTGGTGGTGCTGGCGCTGGCGCGGTTCGGCGGGGTGCTGTTGCGGGTGGTCGCGCCGGCGGTGCTGACGGCCGTGGTCGTGGCCGCGGTCACCACCTATTTGCGCCGACGTGGGGCGGGATAGTGGCAGCGACTACTCGGCCGGCGCGGCCGCTTCCGGCTCGGCCGCGGCCGCAGCAACCTCGATGGGGCCAAAGAGGTAGCTCTGCGACGCCTGGGCCTCGCGCCGCTTGATCAGTTCCAGCAACGCCAGCAGCGTCACGGCGATCTCTGTCCGGTCGTGCGGGTTGACCAGCACGTCGCTGAACAGAAACGCCCGCCCGCGCCCCAGCCGCGCGCGCAGCCGCCGCAGTTGGTCCTCGATGGTCAGCGTCCGCGGCTGGGCGACGCTGAGGGCGCTCTCGCGCACCTCCGTCCGCGCCAGCACGGCGTGGAGCGCGCCCAGCAGCGTGTTCACGTCCACGCCGGTCAGGTCGAGGTGGCCCTCCAGTTGGGGCGGCGGGGCGACGCGCAGGTAGGTGCGCAGGCCGCGCCGCTGCCGCCCGTCCAGCCATTGCGCGGCCGTCTTGAAGCGCTTATAGGCCCGCAATTGGCGCAGCAGCGCCTCCGTCGGGTCTTCCTCTTCCACCTCATCGCCCGGCAAGGCGGGCGGACGTGGCAACAGGGCGCGGCTCTTGATCAGCAGCAGCCGCGCGCCGATGCTGATGAAGTCGATCAGACCCTCCAGTTGCTCGTCGCCCAGTTGCCGCACCTGCTCCAGGTATTGGCCGGTCACCTGCACCAGCGAGACAGCGGTGATATCCAGCTCCTCGCGTTCGATGAGGTGCAGCAGCAGGTCTAAGGGGCCGTTGAAGACCGGCAGTTCGACGCGATAGCCTTTCATCGGGGGCGCATGACGCAGTAGACGAAGCCGTTCATCTGCACGAGGTGGGTGGTCTCATAGCGCTGGCCGATGACGTCAAGCACCGGCGGCGGGTAAAACTGGGCGCGCAGAACGACGGTGTCGAACGCCTGCGCGTCAAGCATGGCCAGCATCTCGGTCAGATCGACGGCGTTGTTGGTGTAGAGGTTGAGCAGCTGCGTGGGGTTAGTGACCACATCGCGGCCGAGATAGAGGTTGAAGCCGGCGTCCTCGCTGAAGGCGGCGGTGTCGCCCTCGGCGATGAGGGCGGCGATCTGTTGGCCGGCCAGGGTGTCGGCCGCCGTGGGCGGGCGGCCCAGCAGCGTCGCGCCGACGGCATCGACGTAGGGGATGACCTCCGGCGGGCGAGGCAGCGAGCAGGAGGTCTGCGGAGCGATCAGCACCGCGTCCGGCTGCCCCAGGGCGCGGGCCATGGCCGCCAGGGCGGGCGTGTGCGTGGGCATGTGGAAGACGAGCCGCGCCTGCCAGAGGTAGAGCAGGGCGATGAGTGACGGCAGCAGCACCGCGGCCCAGGTGGCCGCCCGCGGCGAGCGCCAGCGCCGGCCCGCGCTCCAATTCAGCAGGTGGTCGAAGGCCAGCCCGGAGAGGATGCAGGCGGCGGCGATGGCCGTGGCGAAGTAGGACTCGCCCGCGCCCCACTTGCCGGCGGTGACGCTGTTGACTGTGGCGACGACGAACCAGATGGCGTAGATCGACAGGCGCGTGGCGTAGAGTTGGTAGAGGGCATAGAGGGCCGCGGCGACGATCAGCACGGTATGCAGCCCGAACCACTGCCGGAACAGCCCCTCGGCCTGGCCGGGCACAAAGGGGTTGAGGTTAGCGGTGATGGTGTTGAGCATCCACTGGCCATTGGTGGCGACGTTGATGCCCAGGAAGAGCAGGCCGGTGACGAGGGCAAAGGGCACGGCCCAGCGAATGGCCCGCCACGGCCCGCGCAGGAAGAGAAAGATGAAGACGGCAATGACGGTGGCGTAGGCCAGTTGTTTCGTGTAGCCTGCGGCCAACAGCAGGGCCATGACGCCCAGCAGACCGAGCGTCCGGCGGCGGCCGTCGCTCTCCTCGCGCTCGATGACCACCGCCAGCAACACGACGGCCAGCGTCTCGAACATGACCATGAACATGTGTTGCCGAAAGAGGGGGCCGACGTGGTAGACGTAGTTCGACGCCAGGAAAGCCAGTCCCGACAGCGCCGCCAGCCACCAGCGGCCCCGGCCGCGGGCGTGATCGTGCCCCCGGCCGCGCGGTTGGCCACGGGCAACCGCATAGCCAATGGCCGCCGCCGTGAGCAGCGTGCCCAGAAAGCTGACCAGCCGCCCCGTCCAGTACTGTGGCCCGAACAACCACACGAGTGGTACGGTGACGACGTGGAAGAGGGGCGGGTAGTTGGACGAGTAGAACGGGTAGGCGTCGTTGTCGCGGTAGGGCCACTCGCCGCGACTAAAGAGGATGGTATCCATCAGCTCGAAGCCCTCGCCCTGGTCGTAATCGAACGGGAAGCGGAAGAGTTGGACGGCGTAGATGACGTAGACGACGAGATAGCCGATGAAGGCGGCCAGGGCCAGGCCAATGAGCAGCCTGGGCAGGAGGGCGGCGGCCGTGCGCGGGGCGGCCGGGGCGACAGGGGCGGAGGTGGTAGCGTCGGTGTTCAGGAGAGCTTTCCAGAGGGTGTTAATTTCGTGTAGCTGCAAAAAAGACGAGCGGCCAGGTCATGCCGGGCGGTCGTCGAGGGGCAGCAGCGACAGGCCCAGCAGCACCACGCCGCCGGCCAACAGCAGCGCGCGCCGCTGTGCCGGGCCGATGCCCTGGAACTGCCCTGCGCCGAGCCAGTCGATGACGAACAGCCCCACCGCCGCGCCCGCACCCAGGAGGATGAAGAGCAGGCCCAGTTGTCGTTTGGTAACCATTGGGAGGGTACTATAGCACCTCAGGGGACAGTTGTCAGTTGACGGGTCAAGTTATCTGTTTTTAGTTGGGACCGTCATCAACTGAACCACGGCACGTTTCCTGGCCATTCGGCTATCTCGCCGATTTCGTCTGTCTTTAGTTTTCGACATTCCCTCTCTTCATCTTGCCGTTCCACAACTGATGAACTAATATCTCTTACACAGACGTGACTTGTTCCAGGAGACAAGGTGGCGCTCGCCACCGACCTTATATTCAATAATCACTATCGCATTGTACGATTCGTCGACCTGCTGGCAACCTATTCCGCTTTATCACTCTAGATGTTGCCGACTGCCGGCGTTAAGTGGCCTCTGGGAGTGGCCAACGCAACGATAAGAGGCCAGTATGGAGTGGATTTTTAACCCCATTGTAGGCTATTGTCTGGCAGCTATCGTTTTCGTAGTTGTATTGACACTGCTTTTGCGCAGGCTGAAGCGGCCAAAAGATATTTCGTCGCGGCGTGGGGAGCAGACTTCGCCACTTTCACTACCTCCTTTGCCCGGGAGACCAAGCACAATTCCGCAGGCGCATGTGGATCCCAAATCCGCCGAGAGATCCTTACCCAAGGCGACAGCGCGGATACCCCTATCGGCCAACAGCTACTGCCCCAATTGTGGTAGCCCTATCCAGCCTAGCGACACATTTTGCGATAACTGTGGCCATGCGTTGACGCCGCCACCCCGTATTCCCTTCGGGAAAGCGAACCCGCCGAATCTACCTGGCTCAGCTAACCCGCCATCCAGTACCTATCTGCCGTCCGCCCTCCCGACGTGTCCCAATTGCGGCGCGGGCGTCCGACCTAATACCAAATTCTGCGTCATGTGCGGCAACAACCTAGCACAGCCATTGCCAACATTCATCTCGTCGCCAAAGGAGGAGCCGCCGGAGCTTCCATTTGCCATCATGGCATCCCGGCCGCTTGTGACCTCGCTACGCCTCGACGCCAATGTGCCGGAGATGGTCGTACTCAAAGTCCCGTTCGACCTAGCCGTAGCCGTGCGCCAGATGAGTTCGCCGGCACTGCGAGAAGAAGGCCTGACACTAACACGTTCCTCGGAGGTGCAGGTGGAGTGGCCGGTTGAGGCTCCGGCTGTAGACTTGCGCATTCACGTTCATGCTCCCGGCTGCCACATCGCCGATCAGCCTTTCCAATATTTCCGTCTCCGTGCCGGACAAGACTCGCCCGAGGTCTACTTCTCTCTTACCCCGCTGCGTCTCGGCAATATCCCCATTCGGGTAACTCTTTACCAAGCATTTCTGGCATTAGGCAGTGCCCGGCTGACAATCTTCGCTGGGGAGCAGGAGGCCGGCCATGTGATGACTTCTGTGGTCAGCGACGTGCGACCAGTAACACAGGGGGACGGGGCATTGGGCATTTATAGTCTCATTATGCATGCCTTCTCGCTGGACGAAGTCGTTATACTATGCGGCGCGTTGGGAATTGACTATGACGACTTGACGGGAACAACCCGGCAGCGCAAGGTAAGCGAGTTAGTGAATTATTGTCGCCGCCGCGGCCTGGCCGAAGCGTTGGTCGCTCATGTTCTCGCCGCGCGGCCTAATTGGATGGACGTGATGGCTTGGCAGTGGGATTATCGCTTCATCAGCTAGGGTGTTACCTCATCTCCATCATCTCCTCCGACCACACCTCCTCTCCTCCTACGCTTGGCATTCCGGCGTGGCGCAATACAATACCTATCGGCGCGCCGGCCGCGCCGATAGATGCCCGATGTTGATACGACTAAACGCCGCCAACCGGCCCAACGCGACCCCTGTCATTCGCGAGGATACCATTAGCCGCGATCATCTCGCCCGCCTCACCTGGATCGTTTCGGCCGTCACCGGTTTCTTCGTGCTGTGGGTCTTGTGGCGCTACGGCATCGCTGCCGAGGCCGCCGCGCGTTGGCCGCGCTGGCTGGGCGACCTGCTGGAGCTGTCGACGCGCGCCGGTCTGCTGACGTTGAGTTTGCTGTGGGCGCTCATCGCCTGGCAGCGCCGCGCCCTGAAGCGGGCCGCGCCGTCGGCGCGGATGACCGTCGATGAGTTGTATGCCCTCAGCCCGCGCGCGTTCGAGCAATTCGTCGCCGAGCTATTCGAGCGGCGCGGCTACACGGTCGAGGTGCGTGGCCGGGCGGGCGACCTGGGCGTCGACCTGGCCCTGACGCGGGCCGACGGCCGCCGCGCCGTCGTCCAGTGCAAGCGCTATCGCCACCAGGTTGGCCCCGACATCGTCCGCGAGCTATTCGGCACGATGGTGCATGAGCGCGCCTTCCACGGCTTCCTGGTGACGACGGCCGACATCTCCGAGGCCGCGCGCCAGTGGGCGGCCGACAAACCCATGACGCTGATCGACGGCGCGGCCCTGTCTGCTCTGAGCGACGACCTGCGCGCCTGACCATCGCCGCCAACCATACCATACCGCTATCTATGTCACCGCCAACTCGCCTCCTGTTTATCCGCCACGCGCGCAGCGTCTGGAACGAAGCCGGTCTCTGGCAGGGGCAGGCCGACCCCCCTTTGAGCGAGGCCGGTCTGGTCGAAGCCCAACGCCTGGCCGAGCGCCTGCGTCGCATGCCGGCCATCGACCACATCTACGCCAGCGATCTCCAGCGCGCCCAGACGACGGCCCGCATTGTGGCCGAGGCGTTGGGCCGGCCGCTGACCATCGACCCCGTCTGGCGCGAGCGCGGCATCGGCCAGTTAGAGGGGCTGACGACCGATGAGATCATCGCCCGCTTTCCCGACGCCTGGGCCAGCCGCCTCCACGGCTCCATGCACGCGCCAGGCGGCGAAACCCCGGAGGATGTGCTGCGCCGCGCCGTGGCCGGCTGCGAGGCTGTGTTGGCCCGCCACGACCGGCAGACGGTGGCTATCGTCAGCCACGGCGGCATGATCCTGGCCACGCTGGTGCATTTGCTGGGCCTTAGCCCGATTGGCTTCACCCGCCTGAACGGCGGCTACCACACCGCCATCAGCCAGGTGGACATCATCGACGGCCACGCCCGCCTGGAACGGCTCAACGACCACGCCCACCTCGAACTGCCATGATGCCCATCGCCTCTATCTCGCCCCGCTTTGCCGACTACCGCGGCCACGTCGATGAGCTTGTCAGCGCCGCGCTGGGCGCGGCCGACCCCGAAGCCGCCGTCGGCCGCTTTCTGCGGCGCGAAGGGCGCACGCTCTGGGTTGGCCGCGTCGCCGAGGCCGAGGCCATCGACCTGGAGCGCGGCCGCGTCTACCTGATC
>JAIBAS010000537.1 GCA_019695075.1 Promineifilum sp.
CACGCCCCCGGCAACAGCCACCCCCGCGCCGACGCCCACGCCGGAGCCGTCGCCGACGCCCGCGCCGCCGCCGACCTACACCTTCGAGATCATCAACACCTACCCGCACGACCCGACGGCGTTTACCGAAGGCCTCGTTTTCCTCGACGGCAAGCTCTACGAGGGCACCGGCCGTTGGGGCGAGTCCGTCCTGCGCGAGGTCGCCCTGGAGACGGGCGCGGTTCTGCGCAACGTGGCTCTCGATCCGCAGTACTTTGGCGAAGGCATCGTCGTCTTCAACGACCGTATCTATCAACTCACCTGGCAGGAGGGCGCCGGCTTTGTCTATGACCGGGCCACGTTCGCGCCACTACAGACCTTCAACTACACCCACGAGGGCTGGGGCATCACCCACGACGGCACGCGCCTGATCATGAGCGACGGCACGCCGGTGATTCGCTTCTGGGACCCGGAGACGCTGCAAGAGACAGGCCGCATCACCGTCCGCGACAACAATGGCCCCGTCAACCGGCTGAATGAGCTGGAGTACGTCGATGGCGAAATCTGGGCCAATATCTGGCTGACCGACCTCATCGCCCGCATCTCGCCGGAGACGGGTGATGTCCTGGGCTACATCGACCTGACCGGCCTGCTGGACACGAGCGGGCTGACCCAGCCGGTCGATGTCCTCAACGGCATCGCCTACGACGCCGCCAGCGGCCGGCTGTTCGTCACCGGCAAGCTGTGGCCGTCGCTGTTCGAGATTCGCGTCGTGCCGCAATCGTAGGGCGATTTGGCAAATCGCCGGGCGATTTGGCAAATCGCCCTACAAAGATGTAAAATACGAACTTTCGTTCTACTTCGCACGGCGCTTATTGGCCGGACTTCCGACGAGGTGAAGCATGTCCCAGTTTCAGCTAGTATCCGACTTTGCGGCCACCGGCGACCAGCCGGCAGCGATCGCCGACCTGGTCATCGGCATGAACCGCGGCGACAAGTTCCAGACGCTGCTGGGCGCGACGGGCACGGGCAAGACATTCACCATCGCCAACATCATTCAGCAAACCCAACGGCCGACGCTCATCCTGGCCCACAACAAGACCCTGGCCGCCCAACTCTACTCCGAGTTCCGCGACTTCTTCCCCAACAACGCCGTCTCCTACTTCGTCAGCTACTACGACTACTACCAGCCGGAGGCCTACGTCCCCCGTCACGACCTGTTCATCGAGAAAGAGACACAGATCAACGAAGAGATCAACCGCCTGCGCTTGCAGGCCATGGCCGGGCTGAAGAGCCGCAAGGACGTCATCATCGTCGCCTCGGTGTCGTGCATCTATGGCATCGGCAACCCGGAGGCGTGGGGCAACGTCATCATCGACCTGGAGCGCGGCAGCCAGTATCGCCGCAACACCCTGCTGCGCCATCTGGTTGACATCCACTACGACCGCAATGACATGGAACTGCGCCGCGGCACCTTCCGCGTGCGCGGCGACACGCTCCAGGTCTACCCCGCCTACGCCGAGACGGCCTACGTGGTCGAGTTCTGGGGCGACACCATCGAGCGCATCGCCGAGTTCGACCCGCTGACCGGCGAGGTGCTGCTGGAGCACACCCGCGTGTCCATCTACCCGGCGCGCGAATTCATCACCGACGAGGAGAAGCTAACCCACGCCATCACCGACATCGAGACGGAACTGGCCGAGCGCATCGCCTACTTCAAGAACGAGAAGCGCTTCCTGGAGGCGCAACGGATCGAGCAGCGGACGATGTACGACCTGGAAATGTTGCGCGAGGTCGGCTTCACGCCTGGCGTGGAGAACTACAGCCGCCATCTCGACCAGCGTCCGGCCGGCTCCCGCCCCTGGACGCTACTCGACTACTTCCCGGCCGATTACCTGATGGTCATCGACGAAAGCCACATGACCATCCCACAGGTGCGCGGCATGTGGGGCGGCGACCAGAGCCGCAAGAGCATCCTGGTCGATTACGGCTTCCGCCTGCCCAGCGCCATGGACAACCGGCCGCTCAACTTCGACGAGTTCGAGAGCCTGCTCAATCAGGTCATCTTCACCAGCGCCACGCCGAGCGACTACGAGTTCAATCACTCCGCCCAGGTGGTGCAACAGGTCATCCGGCCGACGGGCATCATCGACCCGGAGGTCGAGGTGCGGCCGGTACGCGGCCAGGTGGACGACCTCATCGGCGAGATCAACCGGCGCATCGCCAGGGGACAGCGCGTCCTGGTGACGACGTTGACCAAGCGCATGGCCGAAGACCTGAGCGATTACCTGCTGGAGTTGGGCATCAAGGTTCACTACCTGCACTCGGAGGTGGCCACGCTGGAGCGGACGGAAATCCTGCGCGACCTGCGGCTGGGCGTCTACGATGTCGTCGTCGGCATCAACCTGCTGCGCGAGGGGTTGGACTTGCCGGAGGTGTCGCTGGTGGCCATCCTCGACGCCGACAAGGAGGGCTTCTTGCGCTCGGAGACGGCCCTGACGCAGACCATCGGCCGCGCCGCCCGCCACGTGGACGGCAAGGTGATCATGTACGCCGACGTGATGACCGATTCCATGAAGGGCGCGCTCAATACGACCAACGCCCGCCGCGCCATCCAGCAGGCCTACAATGAGGAGCACGGCATCGAGCCGCGCAGCATCGTCAAGGCCGTCCACGTCCTGACCGACGAGCTGACCGCCCAACGCGAGATGGCCCGCGGCGAGATGACCCCGGCCGTGGCCGAGTCGAAGGGCGGCTACGTGACCGCCGCCGACCTGCC
Source organism: Promineifilum sp. (assembly GCA_019695075.1). Classification (GTDB taxonomy): domain Bacteria; phylum Chloroflexota; class Anaerolineae; order Promineifilales; family Promineifilaceae; genus Promineifilum. Next base: position 2,759 of record JAIBAS010000537.1, read on the forward strand.
CAAGGCGGAACTGGCCAAGATCATTTCCGAACTGGAGAAGCAAATGAAGCAGGCCGCGCAGCAGTTGGAGTTCGAGCGCGCTGCCGTCCTGCGCGACCAGGTGCTGGAGATGCGCCAGATCATGGTGCTCAAAGAGGCCGGTGGCAAGAACGATCTGCCGGAGTGGGAGCGGATGCGGTTGCTGGATGAGGCGGGGGTGGAGTACGAAGTGAAGTAGTGGGCAGTGGACAGTAATCAGTAGTGCTACTGACCACTGATCACTGTCCACTGAGCACTGTCTTACTGTTCTACCAGATGGGCCACCGTCACCCCCGGCCCACCCTCGCCGTCCTTGCCCTCTTCCCAGGCGCGAACGTGGCGATTTTGCCGCAGCTCTTCGCGCACGGCCTCGCGCAGACGACCGGTTCCTTTGCCGTGGATGATGCGCACGAAGGGCAGGCGCGCCAGGAAGGCCGAGTCGATGTAGCGGCCGAGCCGGTCGATGCCCTCCTCCACGCGCACGCCGCGGATGTCCAGTTCCATGCCCGGCGAGGGGTGCAGGCTCAGCACAGCCTCCGGCGTCTTTTGCTCCTCCGGGCGGCTCTTGAACTCCAGGTCGTCATAGCCGGCGCGCATCTGCAAGCGGCCGACGGCGACCATGACCTCGTTCTTGCCCAACAACACGACCTCGCCATTGATGTTGAGCGAGCGCACGCGCACGGTGTCGCCCACCTGCAGGGCGCGGCGCTTGTTGCGCGTCGCCTCGGCCGGCTCAATGACCTCCGGGGCCAGCGCCGTCCGTCCCGTCACTTCCAGGTCGGCCACCTGCTTGCTGAGGCGCTTGACGGCGTTGAGCGAGGCGGCGTCGCGCAGCTTCGACCGCGCCTGGCGGATTTCGGCCTGCAACAGCTCGATCTGCCGCGTCATCTCCTGGCGCGTCTCTTCCAGGATGCGCTGCCGCTCCACCTCGATGTCGTCAATGCGCTGCCGCAGCCGGTCGCGCTCGTTCTCCACCTGGCGCATCGCCAGCCGTGTCTGGGCCTCCTCCGACTCCATCTTCTCGCGCAGGGTGTAGATTGAGTCCAGCAGGTCTTCGGCCTGGTGGCTGTCGGCGCTGACCTGGCGCATGGCGTCGTCGAGGATCGTGCTATCGAGGCCGAGCCGCCGGGCAATGGCGAAGGCGTTGGAGCGGCCGGGCAGGCCGATGGTCATCTCGTAGGTCGGCGACAGCGTCTCCATGTCGAACAGCAGCGAGGCGTTGGTCGCCCCCGGCGTCTGGCTGGCATAGACCTTTAGCTCCGGGAAGTGGGTGGCCACAAAGGTCGTCGCGCCCTTGTCGCGCAGGAAGTTGACCACGGCCTGGGCCAGGGCCGCGCCCTCGGTCGGGTCGGTGCCGGAGCCAAGCTCGTCGAGCAGCACCAGCGAGCGCTCGTCCACCTGGGCCAGGATGCGGACGATGTTGGTCATGTGGGCCGAGAAGGTCGATAGGCTTTGCTCGATCGATTGCTCGTCGCCGATGTCGGCGAAGACGTTCTCGAAGACGGTCAGCCGCGCCTCGTTGGCCGGCACGTGCAACCCCGCCTGGGCCATCAGCGCCATCAGCCCCATCGTCTTGAGGCTGACCGTTTTGCCGCCGGTGTTGGGGCCGGTGATGAGGACGACGAAGACATCCTCCTCCAGCGTCAAGTTGGTGGGCACGACCGTCCGCGGGTTGAGCAGCGGATGGCGGGCGGACTTGATCCAGATGGTTGAGCCGGGATGCAGGTCGCGCGGCGGCGGCGTCCACTTGTCGCGCTCGTTGCCGTGGCGCGGTGGCCGGGCCTGGGGCGTCTCGCGCCAGGGCACGAAGGTTGGCTCGACGGCGTTGATGGCCAGGGCATAGCCGGCGCGGGCGAAGATGAGGTCGAGTTCGGCCATGCGGTCAACGACGCGCTTGATGGCGTCGCCCTGCTCGGCGACCTTCTCCGACAGCTCGCGCAGGATGCGCTGAATCTCCTCCTGCTCCTGCATCAGCAGGCCGCGGTACTCGTTGTTGAGTTCCACCGTGCCCAACGGTTCCACCCACAGCGTCGCCCCGCTGCCGCTCTGGTCGTGGACAATGCCCTTCAGCCGCCCCTTGGCGTCGGCGCGCAGGGGAATGACGTAGCGTCCGCCGCGCTGGGTGACGATGGCCTCCTGCAAATACTGGGCCATGCTGCTGTTCAGGATGCGCTGGAGCTTGTCCTGAATGCGGCCGTGGACGGCGCGCTGCTCCTGGCGAATCTTGCCCAGCCGCGGGCTGGCGCTATCGAGCACTTCGCCGCGTTCGTCGATGGTACTGGTGATGGCGCTGACCAGGCCGCGGCACTCCTCAATCAGCATAGCGATGGCGGCCAGGTGGGGCACGCGGTCTTCCAGCCGCAGCAGTTGCCGCCGCAGGTTGCGCGCGGCGATGATGGTGGCCTGGATGGCCAGGAAGTCCTCGGCCGGCAGCGTGAAGCCGCGCAGGGCGTTGTCGGCCGCCCGGCGCACATCGCGCGCGCCGCCGATGGTCGCGGCGCTGTCACTTTCCAGCAGCGAGACCGCCTCGCGCGTCTCCGCCTGCCATTCCTGCGCCTGCTCGATCTCCGTCGTCGGCTGCATCGCCAGCGCCAACTCGCGGCCGCCGCTGAAGCCGGCATAGGCGGCCACCAGATCGCGAATCTTGTCGAATTCCAGGATGGTGAGTGTCTTCTGATCCAACATGCGTCCCTGCGGCGCGGTCTGGCCGGTTGCCAAATGCGCCAACTTGCTATACTATCCGCGCGCCTATGACTACGCAAAGCCAACCGGCAATTCGGTTGCAGAAGGTCAGCAAACGCTTTGCGTTTACGCCGGATACCCCTCAATCGGTGCTGGAGTCGCTCATTTCGGTTGTGTCGCGCCGCCGCGCCCAGGCCCAGGACCTCTGGGCGGTGCGCGACGTGTCGTTCGAGGTGCAACCGGGGCAGTGCGTCGGCATCATCGGCCGCAACGGCAGCGGCAAGAGCAGCCTGCTCAAGCTCATCGCCCGCATCATCCAGCCCACCAGCGGCCAGATCGAGGTGCGCGGCCGGGTCAGCGCTTTGCTGGAACTGGGAGCCGGCTTCCACCCGGACCTGACCGGCCGCGAGAACATCTACCTCAACGCCTCGGTGCTGGGTCTGAGCCAGCAGGAGACGGAGGCGCTGTTCGACGACATCGTCGCCTTCTCGGAGCTAGGCTCCTTCATCGACATGCCGGTTAAACACTACTCCTCCGGCATGTACATGCGCCTGGGCTTCAGCGTGGCCATTCACGTCCGGCCCGATATCCTCATCGTCGATGAAATCCTGGCTGTGGGCGACCAATCTTTCCAGGCCAAATGCATCGACCGGATCGTGGAGATGAAACGCGAGGGCGTGACGATCCTGTTCATCAGTCATGACCTATCGACCATCGGCAGACTGTGCAGCGAGGTGGTCTGGTTGGAGCAGGGGCGCGTCGTGCAGATCGGCTCAACCGACCACATCCTGGCGCAGTACCGCGATCACCTCTTCCAGCGCGTCGGGCAGCAGCTCAGCATCGAGAACGAGGCCGGCGGCTACCGGCGCTGGGGCACGCGACAGATCGAGATCACCGGCGTGCGCCTGCTGAACGACGCCAATGAGGAGACGACCATCTTCCACACCGGCGACAGCCTGCGCGTCGAGATCGCCTACGCGGCCCACGAGCCGATTGTCGAGCCGGAGTTCGGCCTGGCGCTCTATCGCCACGACGGGCTGCACCTGAACGGCCCAAACACGCGCGTTGGCGGGCTGGAGATGGGCGTCGTCGAGGGCAACGGCGTGGTCAGCTACACCATCGAGCGACTGCCATTTCTGCCCGGCCGCTACCAAATGACCGCAGCCATTCACGATGGCCAGCGGCCCCTGGCCTATGACTTCCACGAAGAGGCTTACGCCTTTCGCGTCATCGAGGGCGGCACGCGCGAGAAAGACGGGCTGCTGGCGCTGGATGCGAAGTGGGAATGGTACTCTCTACCCGTAGACGAAACGGCCGAGATGGCGTATCCTGCAACGGGTTTGCCTGATCACCAACGGTGATCACTTCATCGGCCCCTCTCCCTAACCCTTCTCCTAGGGGGCGAGGGAGCCAACCGCGGCTTGCATGTGCCCATCCCCTGGGCCGCCGTGAGACCACATAAACACGAGGTAGTAACGACAAGATGAAACGGAGCAACGTGAAATACCTGTTTGCCGGGCTGTTGGCCGTGTCGGCCATGCTCGTCCTGGCCTTCCACGCGCTGGCTGCCGGGTTGGGACCCAGCGGCGCCTGGTACGTCGCCGATACAACTCAGCAAACCGATGCCCCACAGGCCGAAACGGATGTCCTGGCGGCCACGAACTGCCGCTACGGCGTCGGCTATGTGCCTAGCCTGCCCCATTCGCTGGACTGGATTCCGACGCTGGATGCCGGCTGGTACGTCAACTTCAGCGCCGGCACCGGGGGCCAGAATGTCCGTAGCGCTGCCTTCGCGCCCGTCATTCGCGTCCGCCAGGAACAGATCAACGGCACGCGCACCGACAACTTTACCGTCAACCCGCCGCTGGCCTTCACCTACCTTAACGAACAGGGCAATATACAGAGCGGTCTGGGCCGGCTGGTCAGCAGCAATCCCGGCAACGTCTGGCTTGTCGGCAACGAGGTGGATGTCAACAACCCCGTCCAGGACAACACGATGCCACAGGTCTATGCTCGGGCCTATCACGATGTCTATCAGTACATCAAGCAGACCGATCCAACGGCCAAGGTGGCTATCGCTGGCCTGTCGACAATGACCCCGGGCCGCTTGCAATACTTGTCCATTGTCTGGGACACCTATCGCAGCCTCTACGGCGTGACGATGCCGGTCGATGTCTGGAACATGCATCTCTACATCCTGGAGGAGCGCAACCCGGCCAACCCCAACGAATACGGCGACGGCAAGATCGCTCTGGGCACCAACCCGGCGCTGGCCAAGCTAAGCTCCCAGGGCGCGGTCGCGCTCTGCCCGGCGCTGGGCGCGGCCGACACCGCGGCCAACGACCCACGCCCGGACGTGCATTGCCGCTCGGAACACGACAGCGTGCGCATCTTCCGCGAGCAGGTCTACGCCATGCGCGCCTGGATGAAGGAGCGCGACCAGCAGAACAAGCCGCTGATCATCTCCGAGTTTGGCCTGCTCTACCCCTACGTGCTGGACGACAAGGGCCAGTACTTCCTGAAGGACGAGCATGGCCAGCCCTTTGCCCCGGAGCGCGTCACCAAGTATCTGCGCGACACAATCACCTTCCTGGAAACGGCCAAGGACGCCAACCTGGGCTACCCGGCCGACGGCAACCGCTTGGTGCAGCAGTGGCTGTGGTATAGCATCGTCACCGGGCCGGAGACCTCTGGCGGTTCCAGCAACCTGATCAGTTGGGACACATTCCAGAACCTGCCCGGCGGCGACCCATCCGCGCTGACGATGATGGGCCAGGCCTTCCAGCAGGCGGCCAATTCCAGCGACAACTGGACCAACCTGGTCGGTGGCGTGGCCCAGAACGTCGTCACGCTGGCGCAGACCAACAACCAGGGCAAGGCGCTGCTGACGGCCACTTTCCGCAACAGCGGCACACTCAGCGCCATCGCGCCCGTCAAGGTGACGTTCTACCGCGACCAGGCGCTGACGCAGGAGATCGGCTCGGCCGTCTATGACCCCAACACGCGCGGCGCAGTGACCGGCTGCACCTGGGACGGCCGCAACGACAAGCAGGTCTCGGTCATGTGGAACAACCTACCTGTGGGTACGTACCACTACTGGGCCAAGATCGACACGCTCAACGCCGTCACCGAGACGACGGAAACCGATAACGTGACGACCCAAGGTACAGTCACCGTCAAGCCCTACGGCACGTTCATCCCCCTGACCAGCCGCCAATAGTACGTGCGGGCCGAGGACGGCCGGCGCGGTTGAGGCCGCCCAATTGGACGAAAGAGACGGGGTCTGGCAGAATTGACTGCCGGACTCCGTTTTTATGTGGACTGACGCGCGACAGGCGACGGCATGGGCCATTGGCTGGCTGCTCCTGGTGACAGCCGGCTTTGTGCTGCTGCGCCGGCCCTCCCCCACCCCCTCTCAGGGGAAGGGGCATCGGACTGGGTGGCCGGCGATCTTGCTACTGGCGGCGCTGGCGCGTCTGGCGCCGGTGCTGTGGCTGCCGGTTGGCGCGGGCTACGACATCGAGTCGTTCCGCATGGTCACCGACGCGCTGCGGAGCGGCCAGGAGGTCTACGCCGCCTCCCTGGGCCGCCACCCCTACCTGCCCTTCCAGATGTTTATCATGGGGGGCATGGCCGCGCTGTCCGTGGCGACAGGTCTGCCCTTCGTCGTGGCCATCAAGCTGCCGGCCATTCTGGCCGACGTGGCCATCACCGGGCTGATCTATCGCCTGGTGGCCGAGCGTCGCGGGCGCGATTGGGCCGCCTATGCCGCCCTGCTCTACGCCCTGAACCCGGTCAGCCTGCTGGTGTCGGCCTACCACGGCCAATTCGAGGCCATCACCCTGCTGCTACTGGTGGGGGCCTGGGCGCTGTGGGAGCGGCCGCGGGTGGGAGCGTCGGCCGCGGCCCTGGGTCTGGCCATCCTGAACAAGACCTGGCCGGTTGTCCTCCTGCCCGTCTTTTTCATCCGTCTGGCCAATTGGCGGGCGCGCATCCTCCATGCCCTCATCGCCCTGGGCATTCCGGCGCTGGCCGTGGTTGCCTACCTGCTGGCCTATGACGCCGACCCCATGACCATGCTCGGCCGCGCCCTGACCCACCGTGGCGTGGCCGGCTACTGGGGGCCGAGCGCGGTGGTCTTTCCGCTGGCCGCGGCGCAGCCCGCGCTACAGCCGCTGGCCGACGCGCTGCTGGCCCTGCGCAACCCGCTGCTGCTCGCCGCCGTCCTGCTGGCCCTGTGGTGGACGCAGCGCCAATCGGCGCTGGACGCGCTGCTGACGGTGCAACTGGCCGTCTTCGCCGTCACCGTCGGCTTCGGCATCCAGTGGCTCGTCTGGCCGGTGCCCTTCGCGCTGCTGGCCGGGCAAGAGCGTTGGCTGCGCGTCTACTCGCTGGCCGCGGCACTGATGCTGGCCGTCCACCTCTTCGGCCTGCACATGGTGCCCTGGCTGCCGGAGCGGCTGCCGGCCTCGGCCGACGCGATCATCCGGCTGAGCGCGCTGCCCGCCTGGGGCGTGGTCGTCGCCTGGCTGGTGGCACGGCTGCGC
>JAIBAS010000286.1 GCA_019695075.1 Promineifilum sp.
TCTTCACACTCTTTCCCTACACGTCGCTCTTCCGATCTCGGCCGCGGGTTGGTGAGTCGTCCGGGCCGCGGCCGTGCCCGCGCTCTGGAACAGCGGCGGCGCGTCGAGCGCGGCCACGAAGTCGCCCGCGGAGGATAGGCGCGCGCTCATGTCGGGGTTCATGGCGGCCAGGATGGCCGCCTCGACGGCCGGGCTGACGGCGCGGTTGAGGGCGCGCGGGGCCGGCAACAGCCCGCCGCCGATGAGATTGACGCTCTCCGGCGGCTCCTGATCCGTCAGCAGCGTATAGAGCGTCGCCCCCAGGGCGTAGATGTCGCTGCGGGCGTCGGTCTTGCCCATGCCGTACTGCTCCGGTGGGCTATAGCCGGGGGTGACGGCGCGCGCGCCGGTGGTCGTGCCGCGGGCGGCGTCGAAGACCTTGGAGATGCCGAAATCGACAAGGACGGCGCGGCCGTCGGCGGTAACGATGATATTCTGCGGCTTAATGTCACGGTGGATGATCGGCGGCGTGCGGCCGTGGAGATACTCCAGCGCCGCGGCGATCTGTCGCGCCCACTTCAACGCCTCCGCCTCCGGCAGTGGCCCGCCGCGCTCGCCCAGCAGCGCCGCCAGGCTCTTGCCCTCGACGTAGTCCATGACCAGGTACTGCCCCTGAGTGGGCAAGACGAAATGGTCGGTCACGCGGGGCAGGTTGGGGTGGCTCAGGTTGGCCAGCAGGTGCGCCTCGCGCTCGAACTGGCGCTGGGCGTCGGCGGCGGTGTCGTTGTTCTCCTTGACGGCCACCGGCACCTTCAGATTGGTGTCCCAGGCGCGATAGACCGCGCCAAACCCGCCCTGGCCGACGAGGCGGACGATACGATAGCGGCCTTGCAGAATGTCGCCCGTGTTGAGTGTCATAGTAGGCTCCAAAGGCTGTCCACGCTGTCGGGCAATGTCCCCCGTGCCGGCAGCCTAGCGTACAATGTCCAGTCGCCAGGCGGCGTTGGCGAACCCGGCGACGTTGTCCAGCGTCAGGACGACCCACTCCGAACCGCGCGTGATGCGGCTTCTACTGCCCGACATCTCGCTGTAGTAGCGGTCGAAGGTCATCGTGTCGCCCGGCGCCAGGACGCGCGCGTACAATCCGCCGCCGTCCCAGTCGCCGAAGCGGCGGCCGTAGCTGTCGATCACGGCTATGCGCCCGAAATCCACTTCGACGATGAGGGTCTGATTGGCGGTGTTGGTCAACTCGAACCAGGCGCGCGCGGCGTAATCGCTGCCATCGCTTTCGGCCAGCGCTTCCAGGCCGGTCAGGCGAATCGATAGGCCGTCCTGTTCCCAGGCCTCACCCACCGGCAGGGTCGCGCCCTCGGCCGGAGCGGCGATCGGTTGCAGCTGGGGATTGACGTCGTATTGCCAGCGCGCGCCGGCGACGTTTGACAGCCGGTCGACAACCACCTGCACATACCCCGCCGCGCTGGGGATGCGGCTGCGCGTCTTCGGGGTCACCGAGTAGTAGCGGTCGAAATCCCAGACGCCGCCCGGTTCGACCCACACCGAGGTCTGTCCGCCTTCCCAATCGTCATAAGTCGTCCCCTGGCCGTCGACCAGATGGATGTTGTTCCAGTCGATGGGCACCAATAGCCATTGGCTGGTCTTGTTGGTCAGGCGGAACCAGGTGCGCGCGGCGGCATCATTGCCGTTGTCCTCCGCATAGATCGTCAGCGCGCGCGCGGTCAGGGCAACCCCGGCCTGTTCCCAGGGTTGATTGATGCGCAGGGACGTGCTGCCCGGCGCGATGTCGCCGGCCGACAGGCGGAAGTTGAGCGGCACGGTCCAACGCGCGTCGGCAATGGGGCCGACGCCCTGCGCCTGGACCAGCACGAAGCGCGACCCACGGGTGACGCGGCTTCTGGTGCCGCTCCGCTCGCTGTAGTAGCGGTCGAAGGTTAGCGTATCGCCGGCGGCGACGTTTCGGGAATACAGCCCGCCGCCGTCCCAGTCGCCGAAGCGGCGGCCGTAGCTGTCGATCACGGCTATGCGCCCGAAATCGATCTCCACGAGCCTCTCTTGATTGGTCAGGTTGGTGACCTCGAACCAGGCGCGCGCGGCGTAGTCGCTGCCGTCGGTCTCCGACGGCACTTCCAGGCCGGTCAATCGGATGGCCAGACCGTCCTGTTCCCAGGTCTCATTGAGTTGCCGCGTGGTACCCTCCGCCGGCTCGCCCATGGCCTGCAATGGGGGGTTGATGTCGGCCTGCCAGCGCGCGTCCGTGACGCGGGAAAACTGCTTGGCGACGACCTGAACGAAAGTAGTCTCGGCGGGCACACGACTTCGCGCCGTGGGCGCGATGCCGTAGTAGCGGTCGAAGTCGTAGTTTTCGCCCGCTTCGACCCAGACCGATGTCGGCGTGCCGGGATCCCAGTCGATGTACTGCGTGCCGGCGCTGTCTTCCAAGTGGAGGTAAGTCCAGTCGATATCGACGAACAGCCGTTGGGTGGTCTTGTTGACGAGGCGATACCAGACGCGCGCGGCGGCATCGTTGCCGTTGTTCTGGGCATAGATCTCTATCGACCGCGCCGTCAGAGAAACGCCGTCCTGTTCCCAGGGCTGATTGATGCGTAGCGGCCCGCTCGGCGCGGCCGGCACCGACAGCGGGGTCAGTTCAGTCGTCGCCGTGGGCACGGCAACCGTGGGCACGGCGGTGGTCGGCTCGGTGGCGGCTGTGTCGTCAGTCGTCACCGCCGGTTCGTCCGGCATCACTGTCTTGGTGGGAGCGTTGGGAGCGGCCGTTGTGTCCGCGGACGTGACCACGCCTGACGCAGCCGTGGCTGTGATGGCGTCCGGCGTGGGGGTGGTCGTGCCCTCTGGGGGCGTGTCGGCGACGAGCGCCGTCGGCTCCGCGCCGCCACGCAGCACGTCCATCGGGTTCGGCTGGCCCATGAGCACCCAGGCCGCGCCGCCCGCCAGCGCCAGAAGCAGCACAAACACGAGCAGCCAGCGCCACGGATGACGCCGCCG
>JAIBAS010000382.1 GCA_019695075.1 Promineifilum sp.
GGTGTAGGCGGCGGCGGAGACGAAGGCGATGGTGTCAGCCGGGGCCGCGCACAGCAGCGCTGCCGCGGCAGCCTCGTCGTCGGGGATGCCCACGGCGAACTCCATGCCCGTGGCCGCCGCCAGCGCGGCCACGAGTGGCTCGGCGCGCTGGGCGATGACTGCCGCGGCCGTCGTTGGCAGAAAGAGCAGTTGCACCGGCCGCTCGGCCGTGCCCAGCGGTGGGCGGGTGACTTCGACGGTGACCTCGACAGGGACGGGCGGCGCGGCGACGGTGGGCGCGCTGGTGGCCCCGCCGGCCAGGGTCACGGCGGTTGCGCCGGCCAGGGCCGCCGTCGGCATGGGTGAAGGTGATGCAGAACTCTCCGGCGCGGCCGTCACCAGGCGCGTCACCTCAACGGCGACGGTCGGCGTCTCCGGCCGGCAAGCGGCAACGAGCAGCGGCAGGAGCGCTGTCAGGGCGACCAGGGCGACATTTCGTGTGCGACGATGCATCTTTAACCGTAGAAAGCGACTGACGAGTCCGCCAGTCGCCTGCCATTTGTCAAGAACTGTGCGATTGTCCGGCCGCCCCGATGGGTGGGGGAGAATCAGACACCGACGATAGGGCTAGTGTATAACGACAGACAGAGAGGCGGCAATCTCATTTAGGGGAGATTAATTGTTGCCCTCCGGCAAGACGCGCACGGGGATGGCTCGCGGCGCGCAGGTGGGCATGTTGTCCGCATCGGGCACGTCAACGAGGATCGACTGGGTATCGACGCGGTCGTTGAAGGCGGTGATCTCCACGTCCTCGTGGATGAGGCCGGCCCAGATGGGCTGCGGGTTGCGCACGCCGAAGACATCGACGACGCGGATGCTGCCGGTGACGACGGCGCGCTGCCCGGGCATCAGGTAGTAGTAGTCGCCGATGCGCTGCAAGTCTTCGACGTTGCCCACGGCCCAACGATAGGGGTAGTTGGTCAGCTCGTTCTCGAAGCCGATGGCCACGCGGAACGCGCCCGACTCGGTGGGCCAGCCGACGGTGTTGTAGTTCCAGTCGGAGTCGTAGACCGTGCCCGGCGCGGGGCCGGTGGTGCGGATGGGCGTGTTGCCGTCGTTCTCCACGGTCAGGGTGAACGTGATGGTGTCGCACAGGGACACGGCCGTGGCACTCCACTGCACCGTGTTGCCCGTCGGCGGCGAGATGATGTAGCCGCGCGGCACGCCACCGAACTGGATGGTCAGCTCGCTCTCGGCGCGCATGCGCTGCCCCTCCAGGTCTTCGGCCACGGCGATGAGCGGGTACGTGCCGTCGGGCGGAGGCGTCTCGCCATTGTCAACGCCGCCCTCGTAATCGAAGTAGTGGCGGCCGGGCATATTCAGGGGGATGTCGCGCTCCTGCTCGGCGATGGGCATTTCGCTGCCGTCGGGCATCTGCAGGAAGACGCGCAGCGAGGCGACCTCCTTGGGCAGATAGAGCTGCGCCAGCAAGCGGTCGGCGATGCCGTCGCGGTTGGGCGTGAAGGTATCCTTGTCGAGGCTGAAGTTGCGAATCTCCGGCAGCTCCGGGTCGGCGGCGGCGATGGTCAGCGTGCCCGACTGGGTTTCGCTGACACCGTCGAGGTCGGTGGCGACGATGCTCCAGGTGTAATCGCCGTCGCGCAGTAGGCGGGCCAGGATGTCGCCGGCGATGGTCTCGCCCGGCAGCCGGTAACCGTCGACGACGCCGCTGAAGAGCACCTCATACTCGCCCGCGCCACGCGGCTTGTCCTGGCGAAAGGTGAAGCGCTCGCCGGCGGCGTTTTCCAGGTAGATGCTGACGGTGGCGTTGCGCGACAGTTCGTAGTGGATGAGGGTGGCGTCGGTGTCGCCGTCGGCGTTGGGAGTGATGACGGCGTCGCGCACGGTGGCGTTGCGCAACAGGCTGTCGTCGCCGTTGAGGACGCGGCCGACCAGCCAGACGGCCAGCGCCACCAGCGCGGCGGCGACGAGGATGACGAGGATGGGAGCGGCGCGTTTCGAGAACAACGGTTCAACCTTTCGTTCGCGGCCGTTTTGTCCGGGGCCGGCGACAGTCGCCAGTGTAGCAGACTCCCCGCCCCCGGCCAGCGACGATTAGCCGCCGCTCAGCCGACGACGGCGCGCCCGCCGGACGACGACGGCAACGATGGCCACCAGCGCCACCAGCAGCGAGACGAGCGTGGCCACGGCCAGCCCCGTCTCCAGCCCCAGGAAGGGCACGGCGCGGCTGTCCAGGCGCACCAGTTCCAGCAGGCTGCGGCCGACGGCATAGGCGACGAGATAGAGCGCCAGCAGCTCGCCCGACAGCAGCCGCTCGCCGCGCCGGCGATAGAGCCATAGCAGGACGCCAAAGGTCAGCAGGCTCCACAGCGATTCATACAGGAAGGCGGGGTGGAAGGTGCTGAAGTCGGCGTAGTCGGGCAGGCGGTGGAGCGGGTCGATGGTCACGGCCCAGGGCAGATTGGTTGGCCGGCCATAGAGTTCCTGGTTGAAGAAATTGCCCCAACGGCCGACGGCCTGCCCCAGCGCCGCGCCAATGACGGCCAGGTCGGCCCAGGCCAACATCGGCAGCCGGTGGCGGCGCGTGTAGAGCAGAATGGCCAGCAGCCCGCCGACCATTGCCCCGTAGATGCCCAGGCCGCCGCCGCGGAAGTTGAGCAGCTGCACGGGATAGCGGAAGTAGTCGCGCCAGGAGGTGATGCCGACGGCGGCCATGCTGGGCGAGGGCGTCAGCACGTGGTAGAGGCGCGCGCCAATGAGGCCCAGCACAAGCATCCACAATAGACCGCCCCAGGCGTGGTCGGGGTTCCAGACGCGCCAGGGGGCGTTGGCGAGCCAGGTGGGATCCACATCGGGCGTCTTGCCCAGCGCGGCGTCCACCTCGGCCCAGGCGGGCGACTTCAGGCCCAGCCGGCGCGGGTCGAGGCCGACCTCGTAGAGCAAGTCGCCCAGCGTCGCCAGCATGCGGCGGGCCAGCAGCGCCGCCGCACCCTCGG
>JAIBAS010000546.1 GCA_019695075.1 Promineifilum sp.
GGGCACGTTCACCGGCCAGCCGACGCCCGGCCGCGACCTGACGCTGGCGCTGACGTGGGAGGCGCTGGCCCGGCCGGCGGCGGCCTACCACTTCGGCGCGTATCTTCTGGACGCGAACAACCAGGTCATTGCCCAGCACGACGGCCCCGGTTTCGACAGCGCCCAGTGGCGCGCCGGCGACCGCTTCGTCACCTTCCAGCCGTTGCCCGTGCCCGCGGACCTGCCCCCCGGCAACTACCGCGCCGCCGTGGCCCTCTACACCTGGCCCGACATCGTCCGCGTCCCCCTGGCCGACGGCACAGACCTGGCCACCGTGGCGACGTGGACGGTTCCGGTGGGGGAGTAGGGGCGACGGACGACCGCTGACGGCCGACCACTGACCGCTGACAGCCGACAGCCGACCACAGACTGACCTACTGAATACTGAATACTGAATACTGACCTACTGAACACTGCCCCTCCATGTGCGTTTGCTTGGGCCGCATGGCACGCGGGCGGGTCATCGGCTATAGTACCGGGGCGGTCGCGTCCGCTATCCCATACGCGGCCGCCGAACATACCCTATGACCGCTGAAGATGAACTACCGCTCGTCCAACCGCGCGACAACCGCCCGTGGCGCTTCGACCGCGTTGTGCCGCTGCTCATCCGGCCGCGCCAGACGCTGACCGACATCGTCGCCGGCGACCGGCCGCAGTGGCGCGTGCCCATTGTCCTGCTGCTGCTGGCCACGGTGATCCACGCTCTCGTCGCCGGCAGCATCAAGGCCGCCGCCAGCGCCGCCGGCGAGGTCGTCCTGCCGCCCAACTTCGAGTTCTACACGCCGGAGCAGCAGGCCCAATTCCAGCAGGCGGCCACAGCCACCAACAACCCGACCTTCAACTACATCCTGCCGGCGCTGGGCGCGGCGCTGAGCGCGCTGCTGCTGTGGCTGCTGGTGAGCTGGCTGCTGCACCTGGTGCTGACCCTACTCGGCGGGCGCGGCACAAGCCAGGGGGCGATCAACGTCGTCGCCTGGGCCAGCTTGCCGTTCGTCCTGCGCGCCGTGGTGCAGATTGTGGCCATGCTGATGACCGACCAGCTCGTCGGCGGTAGCGGCCTGGCCGGCTTTGCCCCGGCCGGCGATGGCTCGTTGAGCGTCTTTCTGGCCTCGGTGCTGGGGCAGATCGACCTGTACGCTATCTGGCACATCCTTCTCGTTTACATCGGCGCGCGGCTCAGCAGCCGGCTGCCGCGCGGCAAGTGCTGGCTGGCGGTGCTGCTGGTCTTCGCCCTGGTCATGGGCGTGCGCGCTCTGCCCGACGTGGTCCTGGCCCGCTTCGGCGACCTGACCATCATCCAGCCCTTCCTATAGCCGCGCCGCCTATGATCGCCCCACCAGCCGGCGCGCCCGACGCGCCCTTCATCGCCATCAGCGGCCTGCGCAAGTCCTACGCGCTGGGCGGCGTGGTCGTCCATGCCCTCGACGGCGTCGATCTGGGCATCCGCGCCGGCACGTTCCACACCATCATGGGGCCGTCCGGCTCCGGCAAGAGCACGCTGCTCTACCTGCTGGGCGGGCTGGATCGACCGACGGCCGGCCGCATTGTTGTCGCCGGGGCGGCGCTGCAAGAGATGGACGAGAACGCCCTGGCCGCCTACCGTCGCGAGGTCGTCGGCTTCATCTTCCAGTCGTTCAACCTCATTTCCAGCCTGAGCGCCTGGGAGAACGTCGCCTTCCCAATGCGCTTTGCCGGCATCTCCCGGCGCGCGCGGCGCGAACGGGCCTTCGCCCTGCTGGAGCGCGTCGGCCTGGCCGACCGGCGGCAGCACCGCCCGTCGGAACTGTCCGGCGGCCAGCAGCAGCGCGTGGCCATCGCCCGCTCGCTGGTCAACGAGCCGCGGCTGGTGTTGGCCGATGAGCCGACCGGCAACCTCGACACCGCCAGCGGGCAGAGTATCATGGAACTGCTGGCCGAACTGCACAGCGACGGCCGCACCATCGTCGTCGTCACCCACGATCCGCGCATGGCCGCCTACGCCACCCACCAGGTCTTCCTGCTCGACGGCCGGACGGTGAGCGACGCCGAGTATCACGCCGTCACCGGCATGCCGGGCGGCCCCATCGCGCGGCCGGTGGCCGCGCCCGCGAGTGTATGAGCTTATGAACAAGACGCAGCACAGTCTGAGACGGGTTCTGCCGGCGGCGTTGCTGGCCCTGCTGCTGGCGCTGGCACTCTATCCGGCCGCCGGCCGGGCACAGGACGCCACGGCCACCCCTACGGCAACCACCGCCCCGGCCGAGGCCACGCCCACGACGCCCACCGACAACGGCAACCTGAGCATCAACTCGGTTCAGCCGGGCACGGTCGTCAACACCGGCGACACCGAGATCGTCGTCACCGGCACGGGCTTTGTCAATGGCTCGGTCGTCGTTCTGTCGAACTGGGGCGGGCTGGAGACGACCTACGTCAGCCGCCAGGTGCTGCGGGCCAACGTGCCCACCGGCGTGCCCGCCGGGTCATACGATGTCCAGGTGGTCAACCCCGACGCGGCCACGGCCGTGCTGCGCGGCGCGCTGGCCGTCGTCCCGCCCGCCGGGCCGACGGACACGCCGGAGCCGTCGCCCACGCCCGCGCCGACCGATTTCATCCGGCCGCTGCTGGTGGTGCAGTCCTACGGGGCCAGCGCGCCGCAGATCACCCCCGGCCAGAACCTCGATTTCGAGATGACCATCGTCAACGCCGGGCAGGCCGCGGCCGCCAATGTCCTGGCCACCTTTGTCAGCGGCGACTTCGTGCCCCGCGCCACCGGCGGCGTCCGCGCCCTGGGCACGCTCGCGCCCGGCCAGCCGATCCGCTTCTGGCAGCCGCTCTTCGCCACCGACGAGTTGCGCGGCAAAGACCAGGCCGTGCTCAAGGTGACGACGACCTACACCGACATCAACGGCCAGAGCTATGAGTCGTCGTTTGAGTTGAGCTTCCCGGTCGTGCCCCAGGCCGGCGGCGGCGCGGCA
>JAIBAS010000313.1 GCA_019695075.1 Promineifilum sp.
CGTCAGGCCGGCCGGGGCCGGGCCGCTGGCGTTCAACCCGAACAATCGCCCCTCGGCCGCCGACCAGATCAGCGCGAAGGCATCGCCGCCGATGCCGGTCGAGCACGGCTCGACGACGCACAGCGTCGCCACAGTGGCGACGGCCGCGTCGATGGCGTTGCCGCCGGCTTGCATCACCGCCAGCCCGGCCTGCGCCGCCAACGGCTGGCTCGTGGCCACCAGACCATTGCCGGCGACAACGGGCGCGCGCCGCGAGGGAAAGTGCATGTCGCTGAAAGATAGGGTCATTATGCGCTCGTCAGGGCCTGCCCCGCCCGCGTCAGGCCCTCCAGCCGCTGCCCCTTGGCGTTGACCCAATGGACCTGGTAGCGACGCGAGAGATCGTCCAGCAGTTGCCACAGGTCGCTGTTGGCCACCGGCTGGCCATCTTTTTTCTGCCAACCGCCGCGCTTCCAGCTCGCCAGCCAGCGCGTGGTCCCCTGATAGAGGTAGTCGGAGGTGGTGAAGAGTTGCGCCGGGCTGCCGGGCGGCAACAGCAGCAGGCCCTCGATGGCGGCGCGCAGTTCCATGCGATTGTTGGTCGTCTTCGGTTCGTCGCCGGCGCTTGTCTCCCACTCGCCGTCCTGCTCCAGGGCCACAGCCCACGCGCCGGGGCCGGGGTTGCCGTGGCAGGAGGCGCGCAGGTAGAGGCGCGGCGCGCCGGCGTCGAGGTCGATGCGCGGGGTGATGGCCAGCCGGGCCTCGCGGGCCAACTGATCGACGCGCTCGTTGTCCCGCTCGCCGCTGTGCCCCGGCACCCAGTGCCAGGCGATCTCGTGCTGCCGGGTCAGGGCTTGCAGTTCACGCCACAGGTCGGCGTTGGGGATGGCCTGGCCATTCTTCTTCACCCAGCCGGCGGCGCTCCACTTGGCCACGCCCTCGGTGATGCCCCGGCGCACGTACTGCGAGTCGGTGTGGAACGATACACGACACGGCCGCTTGAGCGCCCGCAGGGCGGCGATGGCCGCCTGAAGCTCCATGCGGTTGTTGGTCGTCTTCGGGTCGCTGCCGGTCAGCACGCGCTCGTGCTCGCCAAAGCGCAGGATGGCCGCCCAGCCGCCGATGCCGGGGTTGGGGTCGGCCCCGCCGTCGCTGTAGATCGTCACCTCGTCCATAGGGTGGGCGACCTCAGCGGCGGCGTGGGCGACGCGACAACATCATTGAATTCACTATGGGGCGACGGCGCGTCACTCCGCCAGCGCCGCCAGCATGTCGTCCACGCGAGTGAACTTGACCCGCGGCCGGCCCTGCTCCTTGCCGTGGCTCAACTCCAGCGCATCGAGCCGCCGCCAGTCAGCGTAGGTGACGACGTGCGCCTGCCGCCCGCCGACCAGCGCCTCGGCCGCGGCCGCCGTCGCCTGTGTTGGCGCGAGCACGCGCCCGGCGCGAGCATCGGCGAGCATATTCTCCACCGTCTCGGCGGCGTCGGGCTTGTTCGTGCCGATGACGCCCGTCGGGCCGCGCTTGATCCAGCCGGCGGTGTACTGGCCCAGCAGCGGCTCCTGCGTGGCCGGGTCGAGCACGCGCCCCCCGGCGTTGGGAATGACCCCCCAGCTATCATGGAAGGGCACACCCGGCAAAGGCACGCCGCGGTAGCCGATGGAGCGGAAGACGAGGCCGACATCGAGCGTCTCGAAGTGGTCGGTCGCCTTCGGCCGCAGCGAACCGGCGTCGGTGGCGTAGAGCACGTTGCGCACCAGGCGCATCTGCCTGACACGCCCGTTCTCGTCACCGATCAGTTCGACCGGCGACACGAGGAAACGCAGGACCAACCGCTTCGACTTACCCGTTGGCTGGCGGCGCGATAGCTCCTGGATGATCTCGACCTTGCGTAGCTCGGCCCGGTCGGCCCCGGCCAGCGAGGCCTGGCTGAGCGGGTCTAGCTCGGCCTCCTCCGGCAGAACGATGGTGTCACAGTCGGCCAGCTCGCCCAGCTCCTTGGCCTCCGGCGCGGTGAAGGCCGCCTGGGCCGGGCCACGGCGGCCGAGGATGTGGACTTCGCGCACGCGACTCTCGCGGAGCTGCTCCAGGGCGTAGTTGGCGATGTCAGTCTTCAGCAGTTCGTCGGGGGTTCGGCAGAGGATGCGGGCCACGTCGATGGCGACGTTGCCGACGCCCACGACGGCGACGCGCTCCTGGCTCAGGTCGAATTCGCAATCGCGGTAGTCAGGATGGCCGTTATACCAGGCCACGAACTCCGTCGCCGGGTGGCTGCCGATCAGGTCGTCGCCGGGCACGCCCAACGGCCGGTCGGTCTGCGCCCCGGTCGAGTAGAGAATCTGGTGGTAATGATCCTTCAAGTCATCGACGCTGATGTCGCGCCCCAACTCGACGTTGCCGAAGAAGCGGAAGCGCGGGTTGGCGGCGATGCGGTCGAAAGCGGCGGTGACGGACTTGATCTTCTGGTGGTCGGGGGCCACGCCATTGCGCACCAACCCAAACGGCGTCGGCAGCCGGTCGTACAGATCGACCTCGATGACCAGTTCACTTTCCTTGAAGAGGCGCTCGGCGGCATAGAACCCGGCCGGCCCGGCGCCGACAATGGCGACGCGCAGGGGTTGCGCGGCCGATCCTAGTGGGGACATGGGGACTTACTCTCCTTCAGCGATAATGCGCGTTTCCAGCGTCTCGATCTCGCCCTGGTAGGCGTCGCGCTGGGTCTTCAGCACGTCGCCAATTGAGATGATGCCGATCAGCCGGCCGTCATCGACGATGGGCAGATGGCGGAAGCGCTTTTCGAGCATGGTGTGGGCCACGGCCAGCACGTCGTCCTGGGGCATGCCGATGACGACCTCGCGGGTCATCACGTCCGCCACCGGCCGGCCGAAGACGCCTTCGTCGGCGGCGGCTGTGCGCATGACATCCCGCTCGCTCAGGATACCGATCAGGTGACCGCTCTCGTCGGCGACGACGATCGCGCCGATGCGATGGTGTACGAGCAGAGCCACGGCCTCGCGGACGGTCTTGTCCGGCGCGATGGTGATGACTCGCCCGCCTTTGGTTGCCAGGATGTTGCGTACTTTCATATGGACTTGCTCCTCTCGAAGTGGTCTCCGCGCCAGGCGTTGCCTAACGTGTAACACAAAAAGGCGCAAAGGGGTAGCCTTTGCGCCGTGTAATAGGGATTAGGGATTAGGGGCTAGGGGCTAGGGGAAGAGCGCTCTTTCCTAGACCCTAGCCCCTAATCCCCAGCCCCTACTTCAGAGTCGTGCAGGCCGGGCAGCTGCCGTCCGGCCGGATCATGGCGTAGCCTGCCTGCGGGTCGCCGGTTGGGTCGAAGTTGGTGAAATCGACGTTGAAGACGATCATCATCCGCACTTTCCCGCCGCTGATGGACAGATCACGCGCCTCGCGCAGCCATTGGGCGTGCTCCTGCACCGACGTACCCGAAGCCCAGGCGAAGTTGGCCGGCAGGCCGCTGAAGCCCTCGCCGGACAGGTAGCCCAGCTCGGTGAAGCACAGTTGGCGCGCCCCACCGAAGGTGTTGTAGTAGAGATCGACCATCGGCTGGTAGTACCAGCTATAGTGCGACCCGGCCGGGTGGCCGGTGGACACCGTGGGCGAGGTGGCGCCGGCGTTGTGATGGATGCCGATGCAGTCGGCGAAGTTGGCCGCCCCGGCGGCGCGCATCCCGGCGATGTAGCGATTGTCGGCCCAGGCGTTCGTGCCGTTGTCGAAGCCGGTGGGCGCGGGCGCGCCGGAGATGACCAGCACATTCGGGTTGGCCGCCTTAATGGCCTGATAGGCCGGCGCGAGCATGTTGTTCACGTAGGACGCCGGGTCGATCTGCCCGGCCGGCCACTCAAAGTCGATGTTCTGCTCGTTCCAGACCTCGATGGCGTCTGGGCCGAGGGCAGCCAGATCGCGCATGAACTGGGTCAGCGCGCCAAAGTCGAGGCTGTTGGCCGCCGGGTAGGGCGTCTCGCCGGTGACGGAGATGAGCACCTTGAAGCCGGCATTCTTGGCCGACTGAATGAGGGCGGCCACGTCAGAAGTGCTGTCGCCGGGCGACCACTTGTACTGGAACTTGACCCAGGTCATGCCCGCGTCCCTCATGGCCTGCTGGTTGGCGAAGGTCTGCGTCTGCCCGCCGAAGGCGAAGCCGCTGGGCGGCTGCGGTGTCGCTCCGGGCACGGTCGGCGCGACCGTGGGGACGACGGGCGGCACGGGGCCGGTGCCGGGAATGACCAACACCTGACCGACGAAAATCAGGTTAGGATTGACGATGTTGTTGGCCTGCGCCAACGCCTGCACCGTCGTGCCAAAGCGCGCGGCAATGCGCGTCAGTGTGTCACCCGGCTGGACAACGTAGGTCGTCGTCGGCGACGACGTGGGCGTCGGCTGTGGCGGCTGCGGCGTGGCCGTCGGCCCGGGGGGCTGCGCCGTGGGCGGTATGGCCGTCGGCCCGACGGGAATCTCCAGCACCTGGCCAACGTAGATCAAGTTAGGGTTGGGGATGTTGTTGGCCTGGACGATAGCCTCAACCGACGTGCCAAACTGGCGTGAAATGCGCCAGAGGGTGTCGCCCCACTGGACGACGTAAGTAGCCGCCGAGACAACAGCGACGGTAACGAGCATCAACGCGATGACCGCAACGACGGCGACGAGCCGCGACCTTTTCATGGCTTCACTCCTTCGCTAACTCTCAAGGTCTTTGAGAGACATTATAGACATAACATTACATAACCGCAAGCCTTTTTTACATAACTCGCCTGCGGCGCATGCGCCACATGCATCATGCCCGATTTGCTGATAGCATAGCTATGAAGCGAGCGTGAATTCCTTCCACAGGTGAGACCCTATGACGATTGGCGATAGTGTGGCGGAGCGCCGTCAGCGATTAGATGGCCTTCAGTTTCACGAGTCGGTGCTGACGACCATCGGCAACACGCCCCTGGTGCGGCTGAACGCCGTCGCCGGCGGCGCGGACGCGCTGGTGTTGGCCAAGCTGGAGTACTTCAACCCCGGCGGCTCGGTCAAGGATCGCATCGGCTGGCCCATCATCGAAGACGCCGAGCGTGACGGCCGCCTGCGCCCCGGCGGCACTATCGTCGAGGCCACCTCCGGCAACACCGGCGTCGGTCTGGCCATCGCCGCGGCGCTGAAGGGCTACCGCTGTATCTTCGTCATGCCCGACAAGATGTCGCAGGAGAAAATCCTGCTGCTGCGAGCCTTCGGCGCGCGCGTCGTTGTCACACCCACGGCCGTCGAGCCGGACGACCCGCGTAGCTACTACTCCGTCGCCCGCCGCCTCGTCGAGGAAACGCCCAACGCCATCCTGGCCAACCAGTATCACAACCCGGTCAACCCCCAGGCCCACTACGACATGACCGGTCCGGAGATTTGGGCGCAGACCGGTGGGCGCGTCACCCACTTCGTCGCCGGCATGGGCACGGGCGGGACTATCACCGGCGTCGGCCGCTACCTGAAGGAGCGCAACCCGGCCGTGCAGGTCATCGGCGTCGATCCGGTCGGCTCCATCCTCTACGAACTGCACCGCTCCGGCCAGACCACGCCGGCCGAGGGCTACAAGGTTGAGGGCATCGGCGAGGACTTCCTGCCGACGACGACAGATCTGAGCATCATCGACGAGATCATGCAGGTCAACGACCGCGAGAGCCTGCTGATGACCCGCCGGCTGGTGCGCGAGGAGGGGATTTTCGGCGGCGGCTCGTGCGGCGCGGCCGTGGCCGGCGCGCTGAAGTACGTCCAGCAGCACCGGCTCGGCCCGGAGGCCGTCGTCGTGATCATCCTGCCCGACTCCGGCTCGCGCTACCTCAGCAAGGTCTTCGACGACGACTGGATGCGCGAGAACGGCTTCCTCGACCAGGTCTGGAGCGACTTCCGCGCCGGCGACATCCAGGCGCGCAAGGGCAGCGGCCACATCTACACCGCCCGCCACGACGACCGCATCCGCGACGTGGTGACCCTCATGAAGGAACACAACATCTCGCAGCTGCCTGTTGTGGACGACGACGGCCGCCTGCGCGGGCTGGTCAGCGAGATCGACCTGCTCAACCACATGCTCCAGGCCGACCACGTCCACCAGGCCGACGAGACTATCGCCGAGATGATCGACGCCGATGTGCCCGTTGTTGGGCCGAACGCACGCCTGGAGACGCTCATGAGCCTGATCAGCAACCACCCGGCCGTGGTCATCGTCGCCGACGACCGCGTCGCCGGCATCCTGACCAAGATCGACATCCTCGACTTCCTGTCGTCGCAGATGAGGTAGCCATGGACGCCGCGCACGAACAGATTCACGAGACCGCCGCCCGGCTGCGCCAGAACATCCAGCGCGTCATCGTCGGCAAGGACGACGTCATCGACCTGGCCCTCATCGCCATGCTCTGCGAGGGGCATCTGCTGCTGGAGGACGTGCCCGGCACGGGCAAGACGACGCTGGCCAAGACCATCGCCGCTTCGCTGGGCTGCACCTTCCGCCGCGTCCAGTTCACGCCCGATCTGCTGCCGTCGGACCTGACCGGCATTTACTACTTCAACCAGCGCACGTCGGAATTCGAGTTCCGCCCCGGCCCGGTCATGGCTCAGATCGTGCTGGCCGATGAGATCAACCGGGCCACGCCGCGCACCCAGTCGGCCCTACTGGAGGCAATGCAGGAGCGGCAGGTAACGGTTGACATTGCCACCCACGCCCTGCCGCGGCCGTTCATGGTCATGGCCACGCAGAACCCCATCGAACTGGAGGGCACCTTCCCCCTGCCGGAGGCGCAGCTCGACCGCTTCCTGATGAAAGTCGCCTTGGGCTATCCCGACGCCGCCGGCGAGAGCGCCATGCTGGTGCGCTTCGAGCGCGAGGACCCGCTGGACACACTGGCCAGCGTCGTCGGCCCAGACGACATCCTGGCCATGCAGGCCGGCGTGCGCCAGGTGCGCGTCGAGGAGTCAGTGCGCCACTACGTCGTCGCCGTCTGCCGGGCCACGCGCGCCCACGACGACATCCTGCTGGGGGCCAGCCCGCGGGCGACGATGGCCCTGCACCGGGTCTGCCAGGCGCGCGCGGCCATCGCCGGACGCGACTTCGTCATCCCCGACGACGTCAAGGCTATGTCCGCCCCGGTGCTGACCCACCGCCTCGTCGTCAACCCACAGACCCGGCTGCGCGGGCGCACCCCTGAGGATGTCGTCCGCGAGGTTGTCGCCACCGTGTCCGTGCCCGTCGAGAGCGTCTAGCGCCGCCATGCCCCAGAGCCTAGACGACCTGCACCTCGTCAGCCGCGAGACCCAGCGCGAGACCATGCGCCGGGCGCAGCAAGAGCTGATGCTGGCCGCCTTCGGCGGCAAGGTCGCCGGTGTGGGCAACGCGGCCCGCGCCCGTGGCCTGGTCGTGCGCGAGCGCGAGAACAGCATCTTCAGCGACGCCTGGCTGCCGCTGGCGCTTCTCTTCATCGTCATCGGCCTGCTGGCCGGGCGCAACGCGGGCCTCATCGCCCTGGGGCTGGTGTTGCTGCTCATCGTCGGCGTCAGCACGCTCTGGAAGAACCTGTCACTGCTGGGCGTCAGCTATGAGCGCAGCTTCGACCGGACGCGCGTCTTTCCCGGCGAGCCGGTGGTCATGACTGTCACCATCCAGAACGACAAGCTGCTGCCGCTGACGTGGCTGCGCTTTCGCGACAGCCTGCCCGTAGCCCCGGCGGGCGACGTGCCCTCGCCGGCTGGCGAGTTTGCCGGTAGCTACCAATTGCAGAGCGTCTTCTCCATGCAGAGCCACGAGCGCGTCGAACGGGCGCTGACGCTGCGCTTTCCCAGGCGCGGCTACTACAAGATCGGCCCTGTCAGCTACGAGTCGGGCGACATCTTCACCCTCTTCACGCTGGAGCGCGAGCACCGCTACATCGACACGCTGGTCGTCTACCCGCAGATCTGGCCGCTGGAAGAACTGGGTTTGCCGCCCAAGGAGCCGTTCGGCGAGTTGCGCGTGCGCCAGAGCCTCTTCACCGACCCCATCCGCACCCGCGGCATCCGCGACTATCAGCCCCAAGACCGCTTCCGCGATGTCCACTGGAAGGCCACCGCCCGGCGCGGCCACTTGCAGACCAAGGTCTATGACCCCTCCACGGGCATGACCATGGTCGTCTTCCTGAACGTGGCCACCTTCGCCCGCCACTGGATGGGCTTCGATCCCGACCTGCTGGAGCGGGCCGTCAGCGTCGCCGCGTCGATCGCCAACTACGGCGTTCAGCAGGGCTGGGGCGTGGGCCTCTACGCCAACGGCGCGGTGCCCAACTCCGACCAGCCCATCCGCGTGCCGCCCGGCCGCGCGCCCGACCAACTGAGCAACGTCCTGGAGGCGCTGGCGGCGGTGACGGAGTTCGCCACGGGGGCCATCGACATGATGCTGCTGCGCGCCAGTCCGCAACTGCCTTGGGCGGCGACGCTGGTGCTGGTGACGGCCGTCGTCACCGACGAAATCCTCCTGGCCCTGGCGCGACTGCACGAAGCCGGCCGGCGCGTCGTGTTGATCAGCCTCAGCGACGAGCCGCCGCCGCGCGTCGCCGGCCTGCGCGGCGAGGGCATCGTCATCTACCATATCCCTTCATCGACCCCGGCCTTCCGCGCCGGCCACCGCAGCGCCACGGCCACCGAGGCCGCCCTCAGCCGCATCCCCACCCCTGAACCGGTGCAACTGGAACTGGAGGCGGTCGAATGAGCAGCGCTCCCGCGGTCGCCCGCCGCACGCTGGCGGCCCCGGCAGCCACGGCCTGGGGCTACGTGCGCCACGAACTGCTGTTCCTCAGCTTCGCGCTGATGGAGACGGCCCTGCTGACGCCGCTGGTGCTCGTGGTGCTGGGCTGGGCGCGCTACTGGTCGGCCGGGCTGGTGCTGCTGTGGCTGCTGCTGCTCATGCTCTTGCCGCTCAACCTCGCCCGCCTGATGAGCCTGCTGCACGTCAGCCTGCGCCGCCAGCAGCGCGTGCAGATGATCGCCCTGCTACTGGCCGTCTTCTTTAGCTGGCGGCAACTGCTCTATACGCCCGCCGGGCCGCTCGACCTCGGCTGGCTGCGTCAGTTCGCGGCCAACCTGGCCGACAGCGAGAGCCTGGTCTGGGCGCGCGACCTGTCGGTCTTCGTCGTCACGCTGCTGGTGTGGTGGCGGGGCGTGCGCCTGGCCGTCCGCCAGCCGGAGATCGGCAACGCCGGCCTGCGGCTGCGACTGGGTGGCCTCATCTTCGCGCCGCTGCTGGTCTGGTTCAGCGGCCGTTTTCTGAACACCAGCGTCGTCCCCTTCCTGCTGCTCTTCTTCCTGGCGGCGCTGACGGCCGTGGCCCTGGTGCGCGCGGAGAACATCGAGCGGGAGCAGCGCGGCACAGCGGCGACGCTCAATGCGCGCTGGTTCGGCGTCGTGGCCGGGGCGGCCGCGACCATCGTCTTCGCCGGAGGCGCGGTCGCCGCCTTCCTGAGCGGGGATTCGCTCGTCGCCGTGCTGAGCTGGCTGTCGCCACTGTGGCGCGCGCTGCAATTCGGGGCCACCGTCGTCGGCGCGGTGCTGTTCCGGCTGTCCCTGCCCCTCCTGGAACTGCTAGGCGTATTGACGGAGGCCCTCGGCCGCGTCCTGCTGGCCATCATGGGGCAGGTGGCCGCGGGGTTACAGCGGTTGGGCTTTCTGCAGTCGGCCGAGGTGACCGTCACGCCCACGCCGACGCCAGAGGCAGCCGGCCCCCTCGGCGTGCTGGCCGGCAAGGGGTTGACGGTCTTCATCATGCTGGCCGCCGTCGTCGTCATCGGGCTGGCGCTGGCCCGCGTCTACCAGCGCGCAACCTTTGCCGCGCGCACCAGTGAGGCCAGCCGGACGCTTGCGGCGGACGAAGAGGAGCCGGGGCTGGGCCGGCGGGTATTGGAACGGCTGGGGCTGGTGCGG
>JAIBAS010000027.1 GCA_019695075.1 Promineifilum sp.
GAATGAGACCGGCGCGCACGACCGACGACTTGCCGCTGCCCGACGCGCCGACGATGGCCAGAAAGTGGTCGTCGCGCAGCCGGCCGGCCAACCGCGCCGTCAGCCGTTCGCGGCCCAGGAAGTGCTCGGCGTCGGCCTCGCCGAACGACTCCAGCCCCTTATAGGGTGGGTCGCCGGGCGCGGGCGGCTGGCCCTCGACATCCTGCGCGGCCGACGCGCCAACGAACGTCGATTCGATGTTGACGATCGCTCCGCGAAAATCGCCGGAGAGGACGTATTGCTTGTCGCCGGTCTGGCCGGCTGCCGGTTGGTCGGGTTCTGTCATCGCGCGTGGTGATAGTATACAGGCAACGTCAAGAGTAAAGACATTGTATCCCGGTGAGAGTTATGGTAAGATAAAACTCGGAAGAGGGGATGTCGCCTAAGAGCGGATCCGGAACACGCGGCCGACGCCGGCGAGACCTGCGCAAAAAGCCGGACGCGCCGGAACAAACCGTGTGGCACGGGTTCGACAAACCAATCTATGACTAGATGCAGGTAGGTGACAAGAATGGACATCATCAATCGACGCCCCGGCTTGGCGGCACTTGTGGCATTCATCGCGGGGCTGATTATCGGCCTTGTGGTGTTGGGCTGGGGACTCTTCCCGGTTCAGTACACGGGCACAGACCCGTCCGGGCTTTTCCCGGAGTACCAGGCAGTCTTCATCCGCAACGCCGCCGAGCTTTTCTCATTCGACAACAATCAGGAGAAGTTGCGCTCGGCCCTCAGCGGCTGGGGCGGCGACGCGCTGGCCTGCGAGCTGGCGGGCGCCTCCACTGACGCGGGCGACCAGGCGCGGCTCGTCGCCGCGGCGACCATCGTCAACGGCCAGGGCTGCACCGGTCTGGTTGCCGCGCCCGTGGCCACCATGCCGGGCGTCGGCGCGACCGTTGCCCCCGGCCAGGAAGACACAGCCACGGCCGAAGAGGGCAGCTCAAACCTGCTGCCTTTGCTCTTACTGGGGCTGCTGCTCTTCCTGCTGCTGCTGGCCATCCTCTACGTCTGGAACCGCCGGCGAACACTGACGGAAGGCGAGGAGCCGGGCGAGACGACCTATAGCCGGCCGTCGCCCGTGGCCAAGTCGTCCCGCCCAACGATGGGCGCGGCGACCGCGGCTATCCCCGTCGCCCCGGCGGCCGAGCCGGTGGCCGTGCCCATCGCCCGCTTCCGCACGGCCTACACTCGCGGCCACGACACCTACGACGACGCCTTCAGCATCGAGAACGCCAACGGCGACTTCCTGGGCGAGTGCGGCGTGGGCATCTCCGAGACCATCGGCGCGACCGCGCCCAAGAACGTGACCGCCTTCGAGGTCTGGCTGTTCGACAAGAACGACATCCGCACGATCACCAAGGTGATCATGAGCGACCACGCCTTCTTCGACGACGCGCTCAAGGCCAAGCTGGCCCCCAAGGGTGAGCCGGTGCTGGCGCGCGAGAGCGAGACCATCGTCCTGGAAACGGCGACGCTGCTCATCAATGCGGAGATCACGGAGATGGAGTACGGCCAGGCGTCGGAACTGCCCGACACGAGCTACTTCGAGCGCTTCACCATTGAACTGTCCGCCTGGGCCAAGGAAGGTGAGGCGGCTCTGCCCAACCCCGGCGAGGGGGAGGACTTGCTGCGCTACTAAGCCGGATCGTTATCGGCCAGTGGGCGCGGCCCGCGCCGACCCACTGGCCGGTTTATGCCCCTAGGCCCGCATGTACGGGTCATACAACTTCTGCCACTCATCGAGCGCGTAGCGGTCGGTCATGCCGGCGATGTAGTCGGCCACGACGCGGGCGCGCGGCGCGCGCTCCAACCGCTGCCACGTCTCCCGCGGCAACATATCCGGCTCCTTCATGTACGCCTCGAACAGGCCGACAATGAAGCGCTCGGCCTTGGTCTGCATGCGCACCAACCGGTAGTGGCGGTACATGCGCGCGTAGAGGAAGCTCTTCAGGGCGCGCACCTTGTCGCCAAACGCCGGCGAGTAGCCAACGATGTTGCGCGGGTGAAGCTGGAGCTTCTCCGGCGAGTCAATGCCCGCGGCTTCCAGTTCGGCGCTGGTGTGGGTCATCACGTCGGTGACGGAGCGGCCGATCAGCTCGCGGATGATCTCGTGCCGGTGCAGCGACGAGAAGTGCGTCCCCGGCGTCCAGTCGGCGCTGTCGCATAACTCGCGCCAGATCACCAGTTCGTCCAGGTCTTCCAGCGTGAAGAGGTTGGCCCGCAGGCCGTCGTCGAGGTCGTGGGCGTCGTAGGCGATCTCGTCAGCCAGATTGGCGATCTGGGCTTCCAGCGAGGCGCGCTTCTCCGGCTCGAATTCGGCCGCCTCGCTGACGTCGTAGTCGGTCTCGTGCTTCAGCATCCCCTCGCGCGTCTCATAGGTCAGGTTCAGGCCGGGGAAATCGGGGTAGCGCTCTTCCAATTCGGTGACAATACGATAGCTCTGGAAGTTGTGGTTGAAGCCGCCATGGTCGGCTATCAGCGCGTTGAGCGAGTGCTCGCCGGCGTGGCCAAACGGGGCGTGCCCCAGGTCGTGGGCCAGGCAGATGGCCTCGGTCAGGTCTTCGTTGCCGCCCAGGCCGCGGGCCAGCGACCGGCCGAGTTGGGCGACTTCGATGGTGTGGGTCAGGCGGGTGCGGTAGTGATCGCCCTCATAGAACACGAAGACCTGTGTCTTGTACATGAGCCGGCGAAAGGCGGTGGTGTGGATGATCCGGTCGCGGTCGCGCTGGAAGGCGGTGCGCGTGGCCGATTCCGGCTCCGGGTATTGCCGGCCGCGCGACGCGGCGCTGCGCAAGCCGTAGGGGGCCAGGCTCATCGTCTCGATCTCTTCAAGCTGCTGTCGAAGGCGTCTCATGGGTTACTGCTCCTGGGCGCTTTGCGTGAGATCCTATGGCTTGGCAATGGCCCTGCGGTAGTTGCCGCCAAGCCATGCGGAGTGTAACATAATC
>JAIBAS010000147.1 GCA_019695075.1 Promineifilum sp.
CGGCGCTGGTGCTGGCCATCGGCGCGGCCAGCTTCGGCCCGCTGGGCGCGGGCGTGGCCCAGGCGGCGACGATCAGCGTCGCCAACGGCGAGATCGGCGTCACCGACAACGGCGTTTGCTCGCTGATCGAGGCGATCATCAACGCCGAGGACGGCGCGCAGACCCACGACGACTGCCTCGCCGGCACGGCCGGCGCGGACACCATCGACCTGCCCGCGGGCGGTTCCTTCCTCTTTCCGACGTACTTCGTCTACGACACCGGCCAAAACGGCTTGCCGACGATCACGACGACAATCACCATCGCCGGCAACGGCTCGACGCTCGACCTGAGCCTGGCGGCCGTCGGCATTCGCCTGGCGAAGGTCGGCGCCACGGGCGACCTGACGCTCAACAGCGCCACCGTCAACGGCGGGCTGATGGACGACGCCACCTTTGGCGGCGGCGTCTTCCGGGTCGACGGCGGAACGCTGACGATCGACGGCAGCACGCTGGCCGGCAACGAGACCAGTTCCTATGGCGGCGCGGTCTTCGCCGTCAACGACGCCACGCTGACGATCACCAACAGCACCCTCTCCGGCAACAGCGCCTTTCGCGGCGGGGCGGTGATGGGGCGCAACAGTGACGTGACGCTGACCGATAGCGACGTTACCGGCAACACGGCCAAACGCAGCGGGGGCGGCCTCCAGATCGAGGGCGGCAGCCTGACGCTGACCGGCGGCGCGGTCAACGACAATGGCTGGGCGCCGGGGCAGATCGGCGTGGCCGGCTACGTCGATTACGCCGGTGGGGTCAACGCCGAGAGCGCGACGGTCAGCATCACCGGGACGGAGATCGACGGCAACTTCGGCGGCTACTTTGGCGGCGGCGTGCTGCTGACCGGCGTCACCGGCGCGACCATCAGCGGCGCGACCATCACCGACAACACGGCCGAATCGGGTGGCGGCGTCACCTGGGGCCGGTTCGGCGACGGCGCCATCTACCCGTCGACGGGCGTCATCCGCGACAGCATCCTCTCCGGCAACACGGCCGAGACGGGCGGCGGCGCGGCCCTTATCGCCGGCGAACTGGCCATCGAGCGGACGACGGTCAGCAACAACACCGCTCTGGATGGCTACGGCTATGGCAGCGGCGGCGGCGTCGCCAATCTGGGTGGCAACCTGACCATCACCCAGAGCGCGCTGACGGGCAACGACGCGGACTATGGCGGCGGTCTGTTCGCCTACAACTACGACGGCAGCGCCAGTACGGTCGTCACCAACACGACCCTCAGCGGCAACAGCGCCAGCAAAAGCGGCGGCGGCGTGTCGCTGGACCGGCGGCCGAACGCGACGTTCAACAACGTCACCATCAGCGACAACGAGGCCGCCGATGGCGGTGGGCTGGCCGCGACCAACCCGCCCGTGGCCGACGGCGTGGGCAGCGTAACGTTGAACCGGACGCTGATCGCCGGCAACCGCGCCAGCGCCACGGGCGACGAAGTGCTGGTCGATGACGTGACTGTCACGGCCAACAACTACAACCTCTTCGGCCACAGCGGCATCACCAACGGCAACGCCTTCAACAGCTTCACCCCCGGCGCGACCGACATCACCGCCACCAGCGACGGCACGACGCCGACGGCCCTGGCCGGCATCCTGGCCGCGCTGGCCAACAACGGCGGGCCGACGACGCCGCCGACGCAGACCCACGCCCTGGTGAGCAACAGCCCGGCCCTCGACCGCGCCCCCAATGCCGCCTGCCTCGCCCCCTCGCCGACCGACGGCGTGGATCAGCGCGACGTGGCCCGCAACCAGAACGGCAGCGGCGCGGCCGGCCCCAACGAGTGCGACGTCGGCGCGTATGAGTACGTCGCCGCGCCGCCGGCGGGCATCTGCCCCGCGCCGGCCAACGAGCGGACGACCATCCTGGGCATCGGCATGGGCGACACGAAGAAGGTCAAGAAGGTGGCCAAGTTGCCCATCCCCAACGCCGCCAGTCTGGTGGCCCTCTACGGCCAACTGGTGGGCAAGGATCAGGGGCCGGCGACGAAGTTCGTGCGCTTCTACTACCCCAACGGCACGTATGAGCAGGTGGACGCCATCACCTCGCCCGCGCCGCAGCAGGCGGGCGAGTTCTGGTATGGCGCGGCGCTCGACCCGGCGGCCAGCATCCGCGGCAAGTGGTTCCTGCGGCCGGGCAAAGCCAAGTCGCCGCGGGCCATGGTGCTCTACGCCACCTATGAGACGCCGGCGACCTACTTCAACACCTACATGCTGTTCGACGACGGCGCGACCAACCAGGTGGCCGCCGGCCCGACGTGGTCGCACACGCAGACCTTCACCATCCCCATCGACCCGCCCACGGGCCAGGCCGACATCACCGTGCAGGTGGCGCTGGTGGACAACGACAAGGACGCGCGGGCGATCACCGTCTCGGCCGCCGCCGGCGCGGCCAGCGACAGCGACGTGTCCACCGGCCCGACCAATGGCGCGACGCTGAGCCTCATCACCCTGAACCTGAACGACGTGGCCGGAGAGACGAGCGAGGTGGTGATCACCCTGGAGACGACCGAGGTCGGCGACTCGGCCGCGGTCGTGGGCGCGGCGGTCAATTACGCCTGCGAACCGTAGGGGCGGCTGGACGACGGATGACAGACCACAGACCACGGCGAAGAGGTCTGTGGTCTGTCGTCCGTGGCCTTTGCCATACAGGCCGGGCCTTTTGGCCGCCATCATCGTCCCCGTCCGGTCGGTTTCGTATGGAATGATTCCTGGCGTCCTTGCGTCCGGTGCGCACTTGCGTTAGTTTCTGCGCATGGACGAGGAACGGCGGGCCAACCGGGCGCGGTTGGCGCAGACGCTGACGGCCATTGCCGCACTGTGGGCCGTGGTGGCGGCGCTGACTATCGTTGGGGCGTGGGGCGAGACGCGACGGGCGCAGGCCGCGGCCGGCTGGGCCACGGTCAGCGGCGAGCTGCGCGCGGTGGAGCTGATCCCGGTGGAGGT